>CAYOFJ010000049.1:0-10823 GCA_964403065.1 uncultured Halanaerobiaceae bacterium
GCTCCGTTTCACCATAAATAAAAAACATGGGGCTATGCCAATCCAGATTACCTCCAGAAGCACCACTAAAATTGACGTATTCCCTGACAATTATAACTGAATCTTTGATTTTTGCCTGGGGATTAAAATCTATAAAACCATCTACAATGATGATAACATCTTCAATTTTCCTTAATTCATTCCCCACGAAATCAAGCGAGTCATTAACTATAATTACTGGTTTAGAACCAAAAATAGGTGAATTTTTATTGATATCATCTGTATCATTTAAATGTTCATGAATTTCATCAGCTTCGACTCTGTTTATGTCGGAAGAAAAGTCGTCTTCCACTTCATCACTAAAACCCAGATAAGATTCATAAAAATCATCAAAATCACCATACTCTTCTTCAAGCAAATTAGGTACAGTTAAACCATCAGCGGGATTATATTCATAATAATCTTCAATATTATCTCCTATTACTTCATCTTTTAATATATTAAAATTCTTTAGGCCATTGCCTAAAGACAGATCAAAAATAATTTTCTTGGTAACTGCATTCTCAGACTCTCTATCATATTTACCCGTGGAGGAGAGTTGAATCCCATAAGAATTTACGCTTTCAATTTCAACAAAGAACTCCGTATTGTTTTCTAACCTAAAAATATTATCACTTTTTTCCCCGGAGGAAAAAATATAATCAATCAGGCTTTCACCCTCTTCAAGTTCCTCATAAATCTGCTCTGGATTTTTAAAATCCGGATTGATAAAATTTCCGGCCTCATCCAGATCTTTAAAGGAGTTGTATTTATTATCCTCCTTTAAATCACTGACAATCATTTCTCTATAACTTCTAACCAGTTCCACACCAGAATCTGCAGCATAAAAAGTTTGAGACATGTTTTCTTCATGAACTGCAGTACTAATGTGCGTTCTGGAGGATCGCAGAAGAGCTGAGACCAATGTCCCCACCGCTACCAGAACAATCAGCACCAATATAAATGCTATACCCTGATTTTTTTCTCTGAATATTTCAAACATCTTTAACTACCCCGTTTATTTTAAAAGACCTATATACAGGCACCTAAATATAAACATCAAGTCACAATTACTTTTAAATTATCGATGAATTATCCAGCAGTTTCCTGTGTTCTCTATATAATTCATTATACTATCCACAGCTAAAGATTAACATGCAACTATATACCCAACTACTTTCCCGTGCTCTAAAACTGCTGGTAAATATCGAATAGGGGCAGTATGACGGACATAATAATTCCTCCTACTACTACTGCCATAATAACTATAATAGCCGGCTCTATAAGTGATATGCCTCCTTCAATAGCATTTTCTACCTCCACATCATAATATTCCGACAGCCTTGTCAACATCTCATCCATATTCCCCGTCTCTTCTCCAACCTGAATCATCTGGATTACTATAGGAGGAAAATACTCACTGTCTTTCAATGAACTCGAGAGATTTGCACCCTCTCGAATGCTGGCTCTGGCTTCGGTTAAAACTTCACTGATCACCACATTCCCCACAACATTCTCTATTACCGGCAGGGCGTTTACTATATTAACCCCGCTGTCCAGCAGCAGTGCCAGTGTATTGGCAAACCTCGATATAATAATTTTTTTTATCAGATCTCCTATGACCGGGATCTTTAAAATCAATTTATCCTTAATTCTGCGGCCTCTGGAGGTTTTAAAATAATATCTCAGGCCCAAAATAATCAGAAGCATTATACCCATCATCAACCACCAGTAGGATTGCAAAAACTCACTGGTTCCAATCAACATCCGGGTAACCAGGGGCAGCTCTCCACCCAGATCTACCAGCATACTGGTAATAGTTGGTAATACAAATGTGACCAAAATTATAACAGCAAATATTGCCACCACAATTATTGCTGCAGGATAATACAAAGCTCCCTTGACTTCCTTATTAATGCGGTCCCGACGTTTATAGTAAGCAGCTAACTCCTCCAGCACTTCATCTAAAACCCCTCCGGTCTCTCCTGCTTTTACCAGATGAACAAACAGCTCAGGAAAATATTCCGGGTGTTCTTCCAGTGCTTCTGAAAAAGAAGAACCGGCTTCAACAGTGCTGCGAACCTCCTCCAGCATTTCTTTTACCTCTTGTCCTTCTATCTGCTGGCTCATAATTTTCAGGGCCTGAACCAGGGGAATTCCCGCAGCTATCAGAACGGAAAATTGTTTGGAAAAATGAGCCAGTTGAGCAGTATTAAATCCTTTTTCCCAGAAAGCAAGTTTGCTTAAGTCTATATCTCTATTCAACAGACTCTGACTTTCCTCTTCCGCTTTTTCCACGGAGATCACTATTAAATCCTGCTCTCTTAATTTTCTGGCGACACTCTCCCTATTTTCAGCTTTGACATTGCCCTCTACTGCACTGCCATCCTTAGTACGGGCGGAATAATTAAAAAGGGGTGACATTTTTGTTTGCCTCCACTACAATCTTTCTTTAACATAATCAAGATCATTGGCGTGTCTAATCAAAGACTCGCGGGAAATCTTTCCTGAATTGTACAGGTTGAGCAGAAAATTATCCATGGTTATCATATCATATTTTCCTCCAGTCTGAATAGCAGAATAGAGCTGACTGGTTTTGCCCTCTCTGATTATATTGCGAATAGCAGAAGTTGCAATCATTATCTCAAAAGCAGCAACCCGCCCTTCTTCATCTTTTCGGGGCAGCAGCTGCTGGGCCAAAATTCCACTGATCACAGAAGCCAGCTGAATTCTTACCTGGTCCTGCTGTTCAGGAGGAAATACATCGATAATTCTATCCACTGTTGCGGGGGCACTATTGGTATGCAAAGTAGCAAGAACCAGATGCCCCGTCTCTGCAGCTTCCAGAGCTATCTGAATAGTCTCCAAATCACGCATTTCACCTACTAAAATAACATCTGGGTCCTGGCGCAGGGCTGCTCTTAATCCCAGGGCAAAAGATGTGGTATCTCCACCAACTTCACGCTGATGAACAAGACTCTTATTGTGTTTATGCAGATATTCTATAGGGTCTTCCAGTGTAATAATATGGGCATTGCGGGTATTATTTATTTCATTGATTATTGCAGCCTGAGTGGTTGATTTTCCGCTGCCGGTTGGTCCAGTAGAAAGTATCAATCCTCGTCGCTGAGCGGCCAGGTTTTTCAACACCGCCGGCAAATTCATTTCCTCTATACTGGGTACGGTATCGGGGATTATCCGCAGAGCTATCCCTATACTGCCTCTTTGTCTGTAGGCATTCACTCTAAATCGGGAAACCCCGGGCAGACTGTAAGATAAATCTACTTCACCCTTTTCTTTAAATTCCTCCTGAGCTTTCTTATCCATAATAACCTGAATAACTCTCTGTAAATCTTCACTGCTCAAGTTTTCATCAAAACCATCATAGGGCTGTAATCTGCCATTTTTGCGCACATAGGGGGGTGAATTAATCGTTAAATGAAGGTCAGAAATGTATTCAGATGAGGCTATTTCTCTCAGCAGAGAATCAATTTCCATAAAAAACCTCCTATGACCTATTTTAGTCCTGTCCTGCTGCAACATTTTATCAGACAATCAGCTGTAATTTTAGTCTTTGGAACTATATCAGAATAAAATTGATCAAATATAACTAAAATATTATCCTCTTAAGCTCTGCTATATCTGTTTTGCCCATCTTTAACTTTCTAATTCCATCCTGTTTCAGTGTCTTCATCCCCCTGTTTAAAGCTGCCTGTTTGAGCTTTTTCTCACTTACTTCCCGGGAAATTAATTCCTTGATCTCATCATCAATAGCAAAAATTTCCTGTAAAGCAAGTCGACCCCTGTAACCTGTCTCACCGCACTTTTTGCAGCCTACAGAAGAGTAGGCTTCATCTATTTCCCCGGTTTCCAAAAATTCTTTATCTTTATTACTCAATATAACTTTTTGTTTGCAGTCAGGACATAATCTTCTCACCAGGCGCTGAGCTACAACTCCAATAAGTGAAGAAGAGACTAGATACGAAGGCAGCCCCATATCTATAAGTCTGGTAACTGAGCTCACAGCATCATTTGTATGGAGAGTACTAAAAACTAAATGACCGGTCAGAGCGGCTCTAACCCCTATTTCAGCCGTCTCCTCATCGCGCATCTCACCGATCATTATTATATCAGGATCCTGACGCAGAATAGAACGCAGGGTGCGGGCAAAAGTCAGGCCAGCTTTGGGCTTGGCCTGGACCTGATAAATGCCTTCCAGCTGATATTCAACCGGATCTTCAATAGTGGTTACGTTTATCGAAGGTTCATTTATTTCATTTAAAGAAGCAAATAAAGTCGTCGACTTACCGCTGCCAGTAGGACCTGTCAGCAGCAGTATGCCATGAGGCTTATTGATAAGGCTGCGAAGCAAATTTAAATTATCCGGGGAAAAACCAAGATTGTCAAGGTTCAAAAGATCAGTATCTCTAGACAGCAGGCGCACAACAACTTTTTCCCCTTTGACGGTGGGTAGAGTGGAAACCCGCATATCTATCTTGTTTCCCTTTATTTTAGTCTTGATTTTACCATCCTGAGGAATGCGATGTTCGGTTATATCAAGATTAGCAATTATTTTAAAGCGTGATACCAGAGCACGCTGGGATGATTTAGGAGCGGTCATCTCTTCCTGCAAGACACCGTCAATACGATATCGCACCCGCAAATAATCCTCTTCTGGTTCAACATGAATATCACTGGCACCTTTTGTATAGGCTCTGCTGATAATAGTATTGGCCAGTTTTACAATCGGAGCTTCTTCCACCATCTCTCTCAATTCATCTTCTGCATAATCCTCATCCTGCTGTTCCTGTAATTCTTCCTCAAATTCATCCAAAAATTTATTTATATCGATATCTTCTTCTCTGTAAAGCCAGTCCAGGGCATTTTTTATCTCACCCGGAGTACCTATCATGGGTTTTACATTATGCCCGGAAACTCTCTCAATATCATCTATAGCAATGAGATCAGTGGGGTCAACCATTGCTATTTTTAAAACCTCCCCCTCCTTTTCCAGGGGGACCGCCAGATGTCGGCGGGAAATATTTTCCGGCACATATTGAGCCAGATCGGAGTCAAGATAATATTCACTGAGATCAGCATGGGGAAGTCCTGTTTGAAATTTTAAAACCTTAACCAGTTCTTCCTCGGTAATATAATCCAGATCTACCAGCAGTTCACTAATTTTTTTGTCGGAATTAGAGTCTTGTTTTAACTGCATGACCTCTTCAAATTCATCTTCTGTAATATAGTCAAACTCCCGCATCAATTCTCCAATTCTTTTTATACTGCGCTCGGCCAAAATTATAACCCCCAGCTAAGATTATACTCCCCTAATATAAAAAATTTTTTCACTCAAAAGGCAGAATTAAAATTTCTCCAGATTTTACATCCTCCGACTCAAGTCTGCTCGCGGTCATTATTGTTTCCGGGGAAAGACCGCTTTTTCGAGCTATCTCTTCCACGGTTTCTCCTTCTTTAAGTTCATAGACTTTATAACCGGGCAAATTCAATTCATATTTATAATAATCATCCTCTTTTATCTCCCTGCTAATTTCCGCCTCGGAAATATTGTATATTGATGCTAATTTTTCTCTGCTCAATTTTTCCCCACTGGTGAAACTAAAATTGTAGACCTCAGACCAGTCAGACCGATTCTGCATCGTTATTTTAAATATTTTTTGTCTGACAAGATCAATTTCTCTAATTTCCTCTTCTGCAGAGGTACTGACTATATCCCCATACTCATTTTCTTCCTTCTGATCTTCCCCTTCTATTTCTTCACCGTTTCTTTCTTCCGGATAATCATAATCCTCATTTAGTTCTTTCCCGTCCCCTATCTGATCTTCCCCTAAAACAGAATCATTATCACCGGCTTCAATATCCTCAGTCGGGGTGACATCTTCCATGATATCCACAATGTGAGTCGTGATGAAAATTATAATTTCCGTCTCTTCTTCCACAACTTCCTCATGGCTGAATAATCTGCCCAGGATAGGCAGATCAGAAAGATAAGGAATCTCGCTCATTTCTCTCTCTACATCATCCTGTATAAGACCACCTACGGCAATTGTCTGCCCATCGCGAAGTGAAATTGTGTTGCTAAAGCGCCGGGTTCGTACCTGGGGAGGAACAAGTTCTCCCCCCATCTCCGTAATGCTGCTTACCTCAGGTTCTATGTCTAAAGTTACAGTGTCATCGTCAGTTACGGTAGGAACAAAATTGAGAGTTATGCCGACTTCTTCGTAATTATAACCTACAGTTACAATTTCACCATCCACAACGTCCTTCTCTTCATAAGGAACTTCATCACCAATAACAAGTTCTGCTTCCCTCCCATCCTGAGACAAAAGGCTGGGATTGGCCATGGTCCTGGTAGCTCCCTCTTCATCCAGAACATTGAAAATTTCCGGGGCATTAATATCTATACCCGTAGGCAGACCATCCTCATATTCGATACCTATAGCAGAAAAATCACTGAGTTCACCCGGTGAAATCCCCCGATCCTTCATTTCATCTTCCGAAATTTCTTCCACCCTCACATCCAGCATAACCTGTCTCAGGGGTTGATCCAGCTCATCAACAATATTTAAAGCTCTTTCCATATCACCGGCTTTCCCCCTAATAAGCAGTGCTCTCTGGTCTTCACTGGCCTGAACTTCCAGATCGGCTTCCAGCTGAGAAATAATTTCGCCGGCCTCTTCCAGGCCTATATAATCAAGCCTAACCTGTTTATGTATAACATCTTCTTCTGCTTCCTCGAGTTCAGTCATTATCTCCACAGCATCTTCCACCAGGTCCGGCTGACCTTCAAGAATTATTACACCTTCACCGGCAGTAACTTTAAGTTCTTCCCGGGGATAAAGATCTGAAACTTTTCTTACAAGCTCTTCTACCCCCATATGCAGAGGAAGATAATTTTCTCTAATATGAGGTTTAGCTCTGTCTATTTCACCAATTAACTCTTCAATCTCCTTTACTTTTTCTTCTCTGCCCCTAACAAGGATATTCTGATATTCGGGCCGGGGACTGACATTGATCTCCGGATAAAGTTCTCTGATTTCAGCGGCAGCTTCTTCAGCAGAAATATTATCCAGTTCAAAAACACTGGAAACTTCTGGTACTGGCTTATCGACCTCTGTTAAAATCTCCTCTGTTCGTTTCAAATCATCAGCCAGACCACTTAAAATCAGTCTATTTTGATCTGGAAGGGGCTTAACATTGATCTCTGGAGATATTTCTGCCAGAATCTCCCGGGCTTCGGCAGGGGAAATATGCTTGAGAGTCACCACACTTCTTTCCATCTCCCGATACAGCTCATCTATCCTCTCCGGACTGGCCACTATTATTACATCATCCTGTCTATGATAATCAAGGTCTTTTACAGTGAGTATTTTTTCAAAGGCTGTGGCAAAGCTTACATCCCGCATTTCCAGAGTTATCCGGCCGGTGACAGAATCGTCCAGCACTATATTTTCCCCACTAATCCTGGCCAGAGTTCGCAGCACCTCCTGCACAGGAGTATCACGATATTCCATATTTATACTTATCTCTTCAGCCGAGAGGGCAGGTGCACCTGATGCTGACCCCAGCAAAAATAAGAATAAGGTTATGGAAATAATTGCTTTAAACTTCTTTGAAAATTTCAGCTGATAATCATCTGTCAATAAGTTATCTCTCATTCCTGCTCACTCCCAATAACCAGATTGAATTCCCGGTCTTCTTTGGTGAATATTGCTTCCCTATCCCTCAAGTCTACAAATTTATAGCCATCAATCTTCTCACCCGGTGACAAAATAAAATAATCTCCCCCCCTGTTAACAGTAATAATCAAATTATCGCTCCGGCGGGAATAACCACTGACATAAAAATTGGGGCGAAGAATTTCTTCCGGATCCAGCTCCTCATCTTCTAAATCTTCCATCTCCGTTTCTTCAGCATCCTCCTCAGACAAATTAGCGAAAGGATCTCTAATTTGATATAAATTTTCTATAGGTGCAAATTCATCTTCTTCAGTTTCGGATAGGGAGAACAGCTCTGATAAATCGATATCCTCAATCTCCACCTCCATAACATCTTCCAATTCCTCCAGCTCTTCTTCTGACAATTCTTCCGGATTGGACACGGTTTCTGCCCCCAGGTTAACTGCTGTTGACAGAAATATAAGGCAAAAAACAACTAAAAATATGATAAATTTAATGGAATGGGTAATGGTTATCCCTCTGTTTTTCATCTGATACACCCCTGGTTATCAACATAAATAAAATTTATAGGTTATAAAAAATTAAGAATACATTTCCCCCATAATATCTTAAATACGACAGGTATATTTTAATTCGACTGGACACAAATTAATTAAAATTTTCAAAGAAAAGTTCCAGTTCTATTTCCAGAGAATCCTCGGAATTATGGGCATACATGGATTCTACAGCCAGGCGGGAGTTCCAGCTATAGGTGCGCAGTATAAAATCCAGCAGGGCATGATAACTGCCCTCTATTTCCAGGTTTATATACAACCCATCCTCCCCGCTTTCAGGATAATAGCTATTAAGCTTTACTTCTTCCTCTGATACACCTTCAGCAAGAAAACCTAAAATCTCTTCTGGACTTTCCACCCTGGCAGTCGTATCTGCCTCACCTGCCTGTTTCTGCAAACTTTCCAGTTCCTCTTCCAGTTCTGGCAGTTCAGTCACCAGATTTAACGACTGTTCATATTCTAACTCCAGTCTCTGTTTTTCTTCCTCCAGGCTGGAAATTTCTCGAGCCAGGGGTTGATATAGAAAAAAGTAATATAGACCTATAAAAACCAGCAGAAGCCCCACCAGCAGTAAAATTTTTTCCCTGCGCGAAAATCTCTCCAGCATATACTAATCCTCCTCCCGGGCTATATTGAGGAGAAGAGTGAAACTTATAAACTGGTTGCGCTCCAGTTCTAGAATCTCTGCCTGCTCAAAAACTTCATTATTTTTCAGGGTAGTCATGTACTCTTTGACAGCATTAGTATTCCCTGCTCTTCCGCTTAAATACATCTCGCCCTGATGATATTCTATAGAATCAAGAGTTGCCTGTTGAGGAATATCTTCTCCCAAAACCTGCAGGGCCCCATCAAACAGAAACCTCTGATATTCACCAGCAATAAGCTCCCGATAATTTTCTAGCTCCTCCTCAATATTATAATATCTTTCCACTTCCGGCTCCAGCATATTTACCTGCTGATCGAGGTTTTCCACTTCTGTTTCCAGCTGGCTGGCCTGTAATAGATAATAGGAATAATGCAGAGCCGGGGCAGCAAGCACCAATATTATGGTGAGGACTATAAATATTTGATCCCATCTAATCCGCTGTAAAATTTTATCTTCATCAAGAAAATTAACTTTCATCACTCACCACCTCACTAATAATTAGCCCCACTGCCACAGCCATTCTATATCGATCAACTGCTGAAGTATCGAGCTCGCCCGAAGTACCATAGAGAGGATCAATTAATTCCATGTTTCTGTCTAGCTCACCCTCAATTTTTTTCACCAGCCCGGAGAGTCTAAAACCCCCTCCAGTATATAATATCTTATCCACACTATCACCTCGATGCTGGCTGCTGTAATAGTTCAAAGAACGTTCAATCTGTTCAGCAGCTTCCTCAGCTAAAACTGAAAGTCTTCCGCCGGGAGTTTGGCTGGCTTCTAACTGCTCAATCATCAAATCCATATCCAGTTCATCCTCTTCTGACCGGCCTGTCTCGGATAGTAAATCAGTCTGTTGTTTCTGCTGTTCAGCCTCAAGCCAGGTCTCTGACTCCTCCATAAAAGGCTCCGTAAAGTCAGAACCGCCAATATCTGTACTCCGGCTTAAATAAATATTTTTCTCACGGGCAATAATAACCCGCAAATTATTAGCTCCCATATCGATAATAGCTGTAATCTGATTTAACTTCTGCTGATAATTGAGCAGTGAAAATAGAGATAATTCCTGCAGATTGGCCACATGAGGAGATATATTCAAACGAGAAAACACTTCCTTATATCCGTTCAGGACATTTTCAGGAATTACTGCCACCAGCACCCTCTGCTGAGATTTCTCCTGTTCAAGCGGCAAAAACTCCATTTTTACCTCATCAATGGCCATGGGCAGATAATCATCTATCTCCCAGCGCAGTGTTTCCCTCAACTCACTCTCGGGCATATCCGGAACATTAATGATCCTTACCACTATCTGTTCCCGGGCCGGCACAAATAATATCTTTCCCTGTCTCCTAATACCCTCCTGCAGTATATTCTGCAGTGAGGCGGCAACCAGGGAAACATCAGCAACTTCCCCCTCTTCTAATGCACCCGGTTCCAGTTCCCGACTGCCTGCATACATAAGTTCCAAAGAATTATTTTTAACCTTTCCCTGCACAACCTTTAAACTGTGATGGCCAAAATACACAGCAGTATATTTATTGCCAATTATTTTTCTCTTTAGTTTGTTTAACATTAACAACCCTCACAAAATATATTGCCGAATTTCTGCAGGTTAATTATAACATACAGCACCGTCAGTAAAAAATATAAAAATTCTGCAGAATAAATCTGTCAAAAATTTAAAACCCGCAGATATAAACTTATAAGTTCCGGACCAAAATACCAGAGAATATAAGCAGCCAGAGCCAGAAAAGGTCCGAAAGGCAGCCTGCTCTTTAACCCCAGATTTCTGGTTATAATAGCGGGCAATGCCGCCAGAAGTCCCAGAAAAGCTGCTAAAAATATCGTAATTAGAGCAAATATCGGCCCCAAAAAAGCACCGATCAGCAGCATCAACTTAATATCTCC
>CAYOFJ010000050.1:0-10694 GCA_964403065.1 uncultured Halanaerobiaceae bacterium
ATATAGGAGCAGATGGCTGGGCACCTGATGCCGCTTCCGCTAAAGACTTAGTTCAAGATATGATGTAGTTTAATTACTATATGAGGGATGTCAGAATGAAATGAAAAATTGTTAGTAATTATATAAAGAGCACTAATAAAGATAAAAAAAGGGGGATTATTTTATATGACTGTGAGAAATCGTCAATGCAGTTACACCGTGAAAAACGGATTCAGTGTTGACATGTTCAGCGAAGATGAGCTGCAGCAGATACATTATGCCACATTGGAGACCCTGACCAAAATGGGCGTTCATGTAACGAATGAAGAAGCCCTGGATTATTATGAAGATGCAGGTGCAGATGTCAACAGGAAAAATGGGCGTGTTAAAATACCACCATATATGGTTAAAGATGCCATTGATTCTGCCCCGCCTGAAGTTTTGCTGGCCGGAAGAGATCCTGAACATGACGTAGTTCTGGGTGACAGCAGGGTTAATTTCACTACTTTCGGCGCCGGGGTCAAAATATATGATTATGAAACAGGTGAATACAGGGATACAACCAAACAGGATGTAGCCGAAACGGCTAAATTGGCTGATAAATTAGACCAGGTCGATGTATATTCACATGCTGTTACTGGTGGTGATTGTCCCACCGAAAATATCGATCTGCACGAAGCAGAGGCCTTTTTAAACAATACTACCAAACACTGCATGCATATTGATCTTACAAGTGGGGAAAATGCTAAAAAATATTTTGAAATGGGTGCCGCGATAGCAGGGGGCATGGATGAGCTGAGAGAAAGACCTATTATTTCTGCTCTCATCTGTCCTCAGAGCCCTTATGAGCTGCATGGTGAAGCTGCTCAGATAATAATTGAGTGTGCCAGAGCCGGTATACCTGTAAATATTCTTTCCATGGCTATGGCCGGTGCTACTTCACCTGTCACCATAGCGGGAACCCTGGTGGACCACAATGCTGAAGTTCTGTCCGGTATTGTTCTGGCTCAGCTGGTTAACAGAGGCGCGCCGGTGCTTTATGGTAGTTCCACAACTATCTTCGATGTAAAGGAGTCAACCGCACCTGTTGGCTCGCCGGAAATGGGCATGACCAATGCCGGTGTAGCCCGTCTGGCGCGGTATTATAATCTGCCCAGCTATACAGCAGGTGGTTAGGCAGACTCCAAAAAGCCCGATGCACAGGCTGCTCACGAAAAAACTATGACCGCCATGCTGCCAGCCATGGGCGGTTCCAACCTTATATACGGACTGGGAATGCTCGAATTGGGTGTAACTTTCAGCCATACACAACTGGTTCTGGACGCCGAGATAACCAAGATGGTTAGGCGAGTCGTCCAGGGCATAGATGTGAATGACGAAACTCTGGCTGTAGAACAGATTAAGGATGTTGGGCCTGGTGGTAATTTCCTCACCCAGCAGCATACAATAGATTATATGCATGAAGAACAGGCTCGGGCAGAAATATTCGACCGTAAAATGAGAGAAAACTGGGAAAAAGGCGGTTCCAAAATAGCCCGAGAACATGCTGAAGAAAAAGCCAAAGAAATTCTGAATACCCATGAGCCTGAGCCTCTGGGGGATGCTGTTCAAAACAAACTTGTAGAAATTAGGGACAGTATTTTATAAACAGAATTAAACTCTTACTTGATTGATGCTTGTCCTTAAAGGATAGACATGATAAAATTTAAATACATGCTGGCATATCTGTCGAAATCTGCTGTAGTAGGAGATGCAGAGTCATCTCTGAGACGGCAGCTTTCTGACAGATAGGTGAGGAGGGTTGATCGGAAAGATCACACAGGCTCTAACCCTGTGCAGCCGGGTGTAACTCCCGGACCCTCCTCCAAAATATTTATGGGGGAATTTTATGGCTGCTAAATATTCTTTTCGCAAGCGTGAAGAATTATATAAGCTGGTTAATAAGATAAAATTGTGGCCTTCCCGTAGTGGAAAACTACATGGCGTGAAAAATTTAGAAAAACAGGGGCAGTATATAGAATTGGAGCTTTATTGTGGAGAAGAGTTCAGAGTGAAGAATTCTAAAAATAGTCGGGCGGCAAGATGGTTGAGAAATAAAATGATGGTGGAATCATGTACTGCCTGTAAAGTCCCGGAGTGGAAACTGGAGAAATATTCGAACACAACTTTCAAATAATTTAGGCTGGGGGATTAATTAATGAAGCTGACATCAGGTCAGAAGCAAAGAATTAACGAACTAGATATTTTTGGAGAATATGAGACTGAAAAGAATAAAGAGTTCTCTTCTCGCCGGGAGAGGGAGAAGTTTTTCGAGCAGGTAGAAAATGAGCTGGTGAGAAAAAACAAAGACCGTTTAAAGAATTTAACCGAAAAAAAATTTTCTTCCGACTTGCGCAGTTTAGAAGAAGATATGAGGAACGTTTTGCAGGGAATAAATTTCACGGAAGTGGTCACTCCTATTAAATTGGCCCGAGGCCATTTGGAAAATATGGGGATTAAGGAAGACCATCCTCTCTGGCAGCAGGTTTACTGGCTGGAAGGGAAAAATTACTGTTTGCGGCCCATGCATGCTCCTCATCTGTACAGTATTCTGGGGAGGTTTGAAAAGACGCTTTCGAAGCCCATAAGCATCTTTGAAGTGGGGCCCTGTTTTCGCAAAGAGTCGAGCGGGAGAGAACATATTTCAGAGTTTACCATGTTAAATCTGGTAGAACTTGCCCCTGAAAAGGAGCCGGCTTCCCGGCTGGAAAATATTGTGAGGGAAATTATGGAAAGTTTGCAAATTGATTATGACCTCTGTCGGGAAGAATCAAATGTTTATGGAGAAACTTTTGATGTGCTGGTAAATGATATGGAAGTTGGCTCAGGAGCAGTGGGGCCCCATCAACTCGATAAAGCCTGGGATATATCTGACAGCTGGGCCGGCATCGGGTTTGGGCTGGAAAGATTGATTATGGCCAGGGATGAGATGCAAAATATAACCAGAATTGGCCGCAGCCTCATTTATCAGGATGGAGCGCGGTTAAATGTATAGAAGATAAATTCATAATAAGGTCGATTTTACACACAGCAGTCAGGTGTAAAATTTTATCAGGATATAATTTTAGCTGGAAGAAGGGGTTTTTTATGAAAGAGATCAAAAGGGTGCTGCAGAAAGCTCTGGCAGAAAAGGAATTAAGCAGGCAAGAAATTGAAGTGATTTTAACTGCCAGCAAGAAAGAAGAACAGGAGGAAATTTTTTCGGCTGCCCGCCGAATGCGTGAGCGATATTTTTCTCAGAAAATTTTTGCTTATGGGTTTGTATATTTTTCTACTTATTGCCGTAATAACTGTAATTTTTGTTATTATCGTCGTGAGAATAAAAAGAGCCCCAGGTATCGCAAAAATAGAGAAGAGATACTGGAGATTTCTCGGGCTCTCACCGAATCAGGTGTTCATTTGCTGGATATTACCATGGGAGAGGACCCGTTATATTATAAGAAGGATGATTTTTCTCGTCTGCTGGAAATAACAAGAGAATTGAAGCATATAAGTGGTCTTCCTGTGATGGCTTCATTTGGGCGGGTGCCTGATCGAATTTTAGATGAATTGGTTGATATAGGAGTTGACTGGTATGCCTGCTATCAAGAAACCCATAATCGTGATTTATTTGCTGACCTCAGAGTTGGCCAGGATTATCAATCACGTCTGGAGATTAAACAGAAAGCAGCCAAAAAAGGTATGCTGGTTGAAGATGGGATTCTGCTGGGGGTAGGAGAAAGTGCAGCAGATAGAGCCTATTCAATCCAAAGAATGCGAGAATTAGAGGTTGACCAGGGGCGGGTAATGAGTTTTGTTCCGCAGAAGGGAACTCCCATGGAGAATACAAAGATCCCCGGTCGGATTAATGAGCTGCTGACCATAGCGGCCTTAAGACTCGTTCTTCGCGATAGTCTGGTACCGGCTTCTCTGGATGTTGAAGGCATTGAAGGGCTTTCCAGCCGGCTGCAGGCTGGGGCAAATGTGGTTACTTCTATTATTCCCCCGGCCAGCGGTCTCAAAGGGGTTTCCAATTCGGAACTAGATATTGAGGAAGGCAGACGCAATGTTCAGGGAGTCAGGGAAGAATTGAAGCAGCAGGATTTAAAACTAGCTGAGGCTGGAGAATATAAAAATTGGATTACATCCCGCAAACAGCGTCAGAGAAAGGGTGAAGTCAGCTGGAAATAGGTGTAATTGGTGGTGGACTGCAGGGGATAGAAATTATATATCTTGCCCGGGAAGCGGGGATGAGGACAGTACTGTTTGATCAGTCAACATATCCCCCGGCCCACAATTTATCAGATCATTTTCGGGAAATTAAGATTGGCAGAGACTCTGAACATAAGATGATAAAGGAATTAACTGCTCTGGATTTGGTATTTCCGGCGCTGGAAGATTTTGAGGCGCTAAATATTTTAAAAAATATCGATAACAAGATTTCTCCTCCCATAGTTTTTGATTGGGAGGCTTATAATGTGACCAGAAGCAAGAAAAAGTCCAGGGAATTTTTTGCTCGATATAATCTTCCCCGGGCCTTGCCCTGGCCTCAGGCGGAATTTCCCGTTATTATAAAACCGTCAGAGAGCAGCGGCAGTCAGTATGTGTATAAAGCAGAGAATATTTCTGAGCTCAAAAAAAGGCAAAGTGAATTTTCCCTGAGGGATTCGGAGTTAATCATAGAAGAATATTTAAGCGGTCCTGCTTATTCAATGGAAGTAATTGCTGCTGAGGGAAATATACATACATTTTTACCCACCCGGCTGAAATTTGCTGATGATTATGATTGCTGTCAGGTTTTAGCAGGGGAAATGATTCCGGAGAAAATAAGCAGGAATTTAAATATTTTGGCTAAAAAATGTGCTGATAGACTTAATTTGCAGGGAATTATGGATTTAGAAGTTATTGCTTCCGAGCGAGGGCTGAAAATTATGGAGATAGATGCCCGTTTTCCCAGTCAAACCCCAATTACCGTTTATGAAGCCGGCGGTAGTAATATGGTGGAAGTTCTTGCCAGGAAATTCTTACAAAGCTCTTCACAGGAAATAGGAGATGTGCTGGATAATAAAGCTTCTGAATCACATTCTGGTCGTTCTGTTATTTATGAACAGATTAAAATAGAGGGCGGCCAGGTGAACACAGCCGGGGAGCATATAATTTCCCGGTCCAGGAATCTCCGGCTGGAAAATAATTTTTTTGAAGCCGACAAAGCGATAACTAACTATACACCTGGCAGCTCTGACTGGCAGGCTATTTTAATTTTTACCGGAGATGACATAGATACTGTTAGAGAAAAGAGGAAGAAAACATTTAATTCCATAAAGAAGGTGATTTAATTGACCCGTCTGCAAAGTAATCAGGTTCTTTCTATTCCCGGGAATATCGACAGTTATGAGCGCGATTTGCTACAGAAGACAGGAATGAATCTGGCGGAGATCGGAAGGAAGGTTAAACTGGCCCGCTGGAGCGGAAGTATTGGGCAAAAACATCTGGGAAAAATGGAAAATTTAAATCTGGATAGCATAAAAATTGCAATAATACCCGTGACTGTCGGCAGGGGCAGAATAGCTGGTTTTTGTGAAGCGGTGAAAGCTATAATGGAAAAAATGGGCTTTAGTTCGGTACAAATTACCCGGCAGTCTGATGTTTCCGGTCTTAAAGAAGCTTATAAAAACAAAGCTAATGTGATATTTATGGCAGATGATAACAACTTTATTGCTTTTAACACACAAAAAAACCTGCATATAGACAATGATAAAGCCACGGCTCGAGCTTATATTGAAGCCCTGTCGGCAATGGCCGGGCAAATCAAAAAGAAAGAAGTGCTGATTTTGGGGGGCGGAAAAGTAGGTGAGGAAAGCATAAAATATGTTAGAGCCAGGCGGGCTGACCCTGTTTGTTATGAGTTGAATGAAAAAAAAGCAGAGGTATTATCGCAAAAATACAATATAAAATGTTATAATTCAGAGAGCTTAAATCAAATTGCCCAAAATTTTGATTTAATTTTAGATGCCACACCCGCTGCAGATATTATCACTGCTGATATGGTGGATCAAAATACCTATTTAGCAGCCCCGGGTGTACCCGCGGGTTTTACCGAAAAAGCGTCAGAAGTACTGGAGGATCGTTTGCTTCATGATCCCCTGCAGCTGGGTGTGGCCGGTATGGTTTTTGCGGTAATATAAATGCTTAGAAATCTTTTAGCATGATACTTAAAATTTGTATTATGAGATATTTTTTGACTGTTATTATGATTATGGCTGGTGACGTTTATAAATTTATCGATCATAAATTATGAGTAGTTCTCCATAAATTTCCGCAGGCCTGACATCGCAAGCGAGAATTTTCGCCACCATTGTTGCTATCATGGGCTGTTTCGAAAGATCCACATTTCGGGCATTTTTTAGAAGCCATGTTTTATTCACCTCCTATTTTTAAATATTTTAACAGTAAAATTTAGTCATTTCAAGTATTGATTAAACACAACATTTAGTCAAAATTATTTATATAGTTTAGTTTTAATTGTTTTAAAATGAAATAATTTGAAATTTCAATTGATAATGAATTTAATTGCTGGTATAATATGTAATCACAATTTAGTATATAAAACAGAGCTACATGATAAAGTTTAATTTGGAGGTGAAATTAAGTGCTGGAAAAGATCAAAAGCAGTTTAACCATAAAAACTTTACTGGTACTTATAGTGATAATAGTAATTTCAATTGCTTTGCTGGCAATTGGTATGCAGCTGCGTCTTTCAGGCGAGGTAAGGGAGGATGTTCTGGAAAGAAATCAGGATGTAGTAAGAAGTATTAGATCCAATATTGATAGTTTTTTGGCGGGGCAGGCCAATATTATTCAGGGGGCTGCCGGACGCCAGGAAGTGATTGGGGAAGATATAGATGAAATGTTTGACCATTTTGATTATGAACTTGCGCAAAACCCGGATTTACTGCACATATATCTAGGGACAGAAGAAGGAGAAATGCACGTGAGACCTGATACGGAATTGCCGGAAGGTTTTGATCCGCGCGATAGGCCCTGGTACGAAAATGCGCGGGATTTGGCTCCCGGAGAGGTAGCATGGACTGATCCCTATATAGATGAGGGTACAGGTGATTTAGTGACTTCGGTTGCTACTCCAGTTTTTGATAATGGTGAATTAATAGGTGTGGTCGCCGGTGACCTTTCACTGGAATATCTCAGCCAGGTTGTAAGTGAACATGATATTGGTGAAACCGGCTATTCTTTTATAGTAGAAAATAATGGTGAAACGATGGCTCATCCTGACAGAAGTGTAGTGGAAGATAGGTTTAATGTTGAACAATTATTTGAGATAGAATTTTTAGGAACTGGTGAATCAGGATATGTGGAATACGTGTATCAGGAGGAAAGTGCTATAGCTACCTATATGCCTTTAGAAGAAATTGATGCCACTATATTCACCAGAATTGCAGAGGAGGAAGCTTTTGCTGTCTTAAGTATTATCAGACAAACAATGATATTGGGGGCTGTGCTTACCATAATTCTCATGTCGGTTGTAATAATTTTATATACCCGCAGGTTTATTTTGCGCCCCATAAATTCTCTTACGGAAATAATCAACAGATTAGCAGATTTTGATTTGAGGTATGATGAAGACCATGATGCTAATAACTATCTGGAAAAAAGTGATGAAATAGGGGATATAACCAGATCTGTAGCCACCATGCAGCAGAATCTGGTGGAAAATGTGGAAAAAGAAACAGAAATAGCCGATAATCTGGCTTCCTCCAGTCAGGAATTATCTGCTAACAGTGAAGAAATGTCTGCTTCAGCTGAAGAGATAAGTACTGCTATTCAGGAAGTTGCTTCGGGAGCAGAAGAACAGACTGCCCAGATTGATGAAACTGAAAATCGCATGAATGAATTAATTAAGCAGATTTCTGCCGTAGCTGATATCGCCGAAAAAATGGGTGAGCAGGCTGAAAGAGTAAATCAACAGGTGGAAGAAGGCAGTAAAGTTATGGAAGAGTCAATTGAAGATGTCCGCCAGGTCAATGATGAGGCTCTGGAAGTGGCGGAAAATATAAATGTTCTGGGTGAATTATCGGGAGAAATAGGTGACATAGTCGATATGATAGACAACATCGCAGAGCAGACCAATTTATTGGCTTTAAATGCTTCCATAGAAGCTGCCAGAGCTGGAGAAGCTGGCCAGGGATTTAACGTAGTCGCCAATGAGATTAGAGAATTAGCCGAAGAAACATCAGAATCAACTCAGGAAATTGGAGAGCTTATACAGGAAGTGCAGGGTAATGTTGATAGCACCGTAGAAAAAATGGATGAAACAAGAGAAACTGTTGATAAATCTGTCACTTCTATAGAACAGACGGATTCCACTTTTAATGAAATTGAAAGTTCAATAAATGAGCTAGCAGGCTTAATAGAAGATGTGGTAGCCAATGCAGAGGAAATGAAAGCGAATAGTAACGAAGTCAGCGCTGCTATAGAAGAAGTGGCAGCGGTTAGTGAAGAATCCTCCAGCAATGCTGAACAGGTGGCAGCTGCCAGCCAGGAGCAGAGTGCTACCACTCAGGAAGTTGTGGAAGCTTCGGAAGCGCTCGCTGAAATGGCTCAGGAACTGGCAGAGATCACAGAAGACTTTAAAATATAATGTTGTTATCGGTGCGGAAAGTTATTTTACAGTAAATTTAGATTTAGCTGCCTAACCACTCAATATGTTGGCAAACATTACTTCGATGCTTTAGTGATGTCGTTCTTAAGTTGTAAAACCATACTATAATAATAAATTGAATTAAATAAACTTTCAAAGCATAAATATAATGGCACCTGAAAAACCGGTGCCATTATATTTATGCTAATTCCTTAATTTTTTTTTGAATATATCTTTTAAATATAGAAATTATATTGTAAAATGATAACTGCGGTCAATAATTTTATTGCATCTGTTCTAATTCTTCTACACAGTCTTCACAGATGTTCTTGCCTTTGTAGGATATTAAATCATCCACACTAGAACAAAGCGTACAGCCGGGTTCATATTTCTTTAGAATTACAGTTTCGTCTTCGACAAAGATTTCCATGGGGTCTTTTTTATTAATATTTAAGTTTTGTCTTAATTCTTTAGGGAGGACAATTCTGCCAAGCTGGTCAACTCTTCTAACAATACCTGTAGCTTTCATATAACACCTCTCCTTTGTAAGTTAGCACTAATTTAACTCCTTAACTCATTATATATTAAATTTACTAATAATTCAAGGATTAACTAAAAAAGAATTTTATTACACCAAATGTAAACTAAAGAACATTTATCATAAAATTTATTTTAGATCTCAGCTGTGATAGTTGTAAGGAGGAGCTTGTTAAATAATTATGGAAGAAAAAACTAATGACTTGCGATTTAATTCTGCTCAGAAGCTGCTGGACTCTCTGCCTTATAGAGCTGTTGTAATTGATGAAAATGGAGTTATTAAACGGACAAACGAAAAATGGGAGAAATTTGCCCGCCGGAACAATCTTTCTTTAGAAGAATGTGGGGCCGGGATAAACTATGTAGATGTTTCTGAAGGAGCTAAAGGAGAGGATTCAGATAAATCTTCCAGAACAGCAGCCGGCATTAAGGAAGTTTTAAATAAGGAACAGGATGAATACTCCGTAGAATATCCCTGTCATTCTCCCGATAAAAGATACTGGTTTAAAATGAGGGCTGTCGCTTATGAAGATGGAGCGTTAATTCTGCATGAGGACATTACGGAAAGAAAGTTATTTGAAGAAAGACTTGCCAGGTCCAATAAAAGGTTGAATGATGAATTTAATAAAGCTAAAAATTTACATGAAAGTATGCTGCCTGAAACTTACCCGGACTTTTCCGGTATGAACCTTGCTATTTATTATGAGCATGCTCATAAACTTGGCGGTGATTTCTATAATTTTATGGAGATTGGGGAGCAAATAATTTTCTATATTTCTGATGTAAGTGGACATGATTTAAGCAGTTCTATGGTAAATGTATTTTTAAAGGAGGCCATGAATTCTTTTGCCAGAGCGCCGGGCTGTCTGAGTGGACAAATTTCTGAACCTATAAATCCAGCCAATATAGCCAGATACATAAAAGAAAACTTTCAGGATTTTGGGCTGCCAGCTGATTATTTTATTTCGCTCATTGTGGGAGTAATAGACAAAACCAGCCAGGAAATTAGTTTATGCAATATGGGTGTTCATCTGCTGCCAAAAGTTATCAGAAATGGCAAGGTTCATTCTGTTTCCAGTATTGGGATGCCTATCACCTCTTTAGAAGATATTGATTATGAATATAATGTATCCCGGATAAATTTGACCCAATGTGATGTGCTTTTTGTCAGCACAGATGGACTTTTAGAGCAGGAGAGTGAAAAGGGAAATGAAATATTTGGAGAGGAAAGACTGACAGAAATTCTGGAAGCAAATTATGATAAATCTCCGGAAGAAATTATTTCTGTTATAAACCGGAGGTTAGAAAGTTTTCGGGGGGAGAAACCACTCCAGGATGACCTGACTTATTTAATTTTGCAATGCGAGAAAAATATGTAGTTTAGCCGCGAGCAGTGGATTATTCTTGATAAAATGGGATTACTGTGATAAGATTAAATTTGCAAAATGAATTGCGCCCGTAGCTCAATTGGATAGAGCATCTGACTTCGGATCAGAGGGCTGGG
>CAYOFJ010000051.1:0-10689 GCA_964403065.1 uncultured Halanaerobiaceae bacterium
GCTTTATTTTTATTAAAAGAAGGGCAGGAATTGATCTGGGGAGAATAAGTTTGATCATTAACTCCGGTTTTTTTCGCCTGTTTAGCACCAGCGGTCTCAACGGTTTGACGGGAATTTAGAATCAAAAATTTGGTGATTTTCCGGTGGCTGGCATTACAGAATTAAATTTTCTTTTCTTAAACCTTAACACATATAAAATATGGGGGGATTACATGGACCGAGAAAAATTAGAGGAAATGGATCAGGAAGAATTACAGGAACTTCTGCAAAAAAAGCAGGATAAATATGAGGAAGTTGAGCGCGAAAGAAAATTTGTTTTAAAGCAGACAGGCCGCCATATTCCGGGTACAACCAGGGAAGAATATAAAATTGAGCTCAACCGAATCCAATCTCAGATAGACGAAATACAGGAAGTTTTAACAGATAAAAAAAATGATAATCAGGAGCGTAAATAATAGCTGCTTATCTTTTTCTTTTCTTCTCTCTTTAATTATATTAAACCTCTCTATTCTTCCTCCCCCTCCTCTCCCCTTTCCTTTTCTGCCGTTAATTATGTTTTAAATTTTTCAGCGATAAATCTTTAAAACCAAATAAAAATACTAAGGTTTCAATTTCCCTCAAAATGTGTTATGTTAACCCTACAATGATAATAATAAAGATTTAATGTTTTAGAAAACGTATGAACGCGAGGGATAAACATGAAAATAGGTGGCTGGATATATAATGTAGAGGAAGATGAGATTTTTTGGTCACAGGAACTTTTTGAAATGCATGGTTTGGCAGAGGCTGATAGTGGTTTTATTGAGGAAAGTCTGCAGCATTATCCTCCTTCAGCCCGCAAGAAGGTAAAAAAAGCTTTTGAACAGGCAATAAACGAAGGTGAAGCTTATGATTTGGAAGTCCCCTTTGAAAATGCCCGGGGCAAAAAAATGTGGGTGAGGACTGTCGGCCGCCCCATAACAGATGACAAGGGTGAAGTTATTAAAATAGTCGGTAATTTCATAGATATAACCGATAAGAAAAGCACTGAACAGGACCTGGAGGAAAGAGTAAAAGAAATAAACTGTCTTTACAATATAACTCGTATGGTCGCTGATACTTCTAAAACTCTGGAAGAAATATTTCAGGGGGTTTTAAAAGAGATTAAAAATTCTCTCAGGTTTCCCGATGATACTGCGGTATTTTTGGAATATGAGGGGGATACTTATTCCACTGATAATTATCAGGACCAGAATAATTGTCTTACCATACCAATAAAAAAGGAAAACCGCCGGGCGGGCAGGATTGAAGCCTGTTATCCTAAAAATTCTGCGGAAAAAGATTTTACTTTTCTGAAGGAAGAGAAAAAGTTGATCGAAGCAGTAGCTGAACAGCTCAGCACCTTAATTAATTTCAAAAAAGTTCAGACCGATTTCAAACTCATTCGACACTCCATAGAACAAACAGCTATGGCGGTTTTCAGGTTAACTTCCACGGGCGAAATAGATTACTGCAACCAAAGAGCTGCCAATTTATTTGATTCTTTCCCCGAAGAACTCAGAGGGAAAAAGGTTTTTCAGCTGATGAAAAATTTTAATCTGGAAGATTTCCAGCAGAGATGGCAGTCTTTAAAGGAAAATAAAACACTTCAGTATGAATCTTCTTATAAATTTGGTTCTAATCCAGAGATGGATGTAGAAGTCACTGGAGATTATCAGACTTTTGCCGGTGAAGAATATGCTTTTGTGTTCATTAAAGATATTACAGAACGCAAGGAAAAAGAGCGCAGGCTGGAATATATGGCCAGTCATGATCAATTGACCGGTCTTTATGATAGAAATTATATCGAAGAAAGAATGGACTCTTTTGAGCAGAATTCGGGTTTGGTTTCCATTATCATGCTTGATATCAATGGTTTGAAAAGAATTAATGATGCCTGTGGTCATGTTGCCGGTGATCAAATTTTGCAGCAGACGGCTGATAAAATCTCCCGGATTGTTGATCATAAGGGGCTGGCAGCCCGCTGGGCCGGTGATGATTTTTTGATAGTTTTACCGGAAACACCAAAAGCGAAAGCTTTAAAGATTTTTGATAAATTGCAGGATATAGAAATTGACTGTAACATTGAAGGCTGTGATCTGGAAAGCGGCTGCAGCACCTTATCTCTGGGCATGGCCACTCAAAAAAACATGCAGGAAGACCTGTACGAAACATTTAAAAGGGCAGAAAAAAATCTTTATTCTCATAAGTTAACTTACAATCAGAGCTTCCGCAGCAACTTGCTCAGAAGCCTTCAGAATACTCTGGTGGCCAAAAGTCATGAAACTAAAGAGCATACTCTGAGGATGGCGGATCTTGCCGACCAGCTCGCTCAAAAAATTGATTTAAATTACGACAAAAGAAAAAATTTATCGCTGGTAGCTATGCTGCATGATATAGGTAAAACCTCCGTATCCGAAGATATTCTGAAAAAACCAGCTGAGTTAAATGAGGAAGAGTGGCAGGAAATAAAAAAACATCCCCGGTATGGGTACAATATTGCTACCGCCACCAGGGAAATAGCTCATATAGCTGAAGAGATTTTATCTCATCATGAAAAGTGGGATGGCAGCGGGTATCCCCGGAGGTTAGAGGGTGAGGAAATTCCCCTGCTGGCCAGAATTATTTCTATTGTCGATGCCTATGATGTCATGACCCATGCCCGCCCTTATAAGGAACCTTATTCTGTGAAATATGCCCTGCAGGAATTAAAAGATGAAGCAGGCAAACAGTTTGATCCGGAACTGGTGGAAGAATTTGTGGAAATGATAGAAGATAAACAAAATTAGAGCAGTTTTCTTAGGCAGCACCAGGCAATGATTATTTGCTGCTTATCTTCAACATCTGGCAATAATTCCTGAGCTGATCAGGCTGGCAGTTATT
This sequence comes from uncultured Halanaerobiaceae bacterium, assembly GCA_964403065.1. Taxonomy (GTDB): domain Bacteria; phylum Bacillota; class Halanaerobiia; order Halanaerobiales; family Halarsenatibacteraceae; genus Halarsenatibacter. The sequence continues at coordinate 2,902 of CAYOFJ010000051.1, forward strand.
TTCACAGAGTCAGAACCATAGTTGTTTGACCGATATGTTATAATGATATTAAAGGGAAAAGGAGTTGAATACTACAATATAATGCTGAATTACAATTTATCAACCAAAAATCTGCTGTCATCTCAGGATCTGGATTTTATCCATGACAAATCAATGGAAGTACTCGAGCAGGACGGAGTTAAGTTTGATAGTCAAAAGGCCCTTGATATTTTCCAAAAAAATAATATCAAAACCGAAAATAATAGGGTTTTTATTGCGGAAGAAACAGTTGCTAAAGCCCTGAAACAAATACCCAGATCATTTACTTTATCAGCCAGAAATTCCGACAATAATGTTAAAATTGGCGGTGATGAAACTGTTCTGGGGCCACCTTTAAGTGCTCCTTTTAATTTAGACCGGGGGCGAGAAAAATATTCTAAATACGAAGATTACCTGAATTTTATAAAATTATATCAGCAGAATTCGCATATACAGTTAAATGGAGGGGAAATTACTCCTCCCACCGATATTGCGGACAACAATAGACATAAGAAGATGTTTTACGCGGCGGTAAAATATTCTGACAAACCACTGCTGGGCACCGGTACAGGTAATAACAGCAGAGACTGTTTGCAGATGGCTGAGGAAGTTTTTGGAACTGATAATTTTGCTGACAATAACTATATGTTGAAAATGGTGGGAGCTTCCAGCCCCTTAAGTTTTGATGAAACACCTCTGCAAACTTTGCTGCACTGGTCACAAAATAGTCAGCCGCTGGCTATTTATGCGCAAATTCTGGCAGGAGTCAGTGGTCCAGCCAGCCGGGCCGGGCTGCTCATTCAGCAGAATGCTGAAATTTTGAGCGGTGCTGTGCTGGTACAGCTTATTAATCCCGGAACTCCGGTGATTTATTCTTCCTATTCTTCTGCTGCCGATATGAATTCCGGCAATATCACCGTGGGTAACGGTTTTTATGCGCAAATAATTGCCGCCACTGCTCAAATAGCCGATTATTATAATTTGCCTTCACTTACAGCCGGAGCAATTACGGACAGCGCAGAATTTGATTCCCGTTCCGGAGCGGAATCGATGATGAATTTAATAGCAGCATTTACAGCAAATGTCGATATAATTATGTTTGCTGCTGGCGCCTGCCGGAATTATCTGGGAATTTCCGGCCGTAAGGTGGTTCAGGACACAGAAATCATTAAAAGTATCAAAAACTTTCAGCGGAAGATTGAGTTTCAGGACAATGCTGATGCCCGGGAGGCTATTTCCGATGTGGAGCCGGGAAGCAGCTTTCTCACCCATCCTCACACCCTATCTCATCTTCAAAATAAAGGTAACGAGGGCAAAGTAAATCAATTTGCCAACAGCCAGGCAGCTGTTGAAAAGATGCTGGAAAATTATCAGCAGCCCAATTTAAACTCTAAAATTGAGAAAAAGCTGGAGCAGATGATCTGAATTAAAATTATTCTCTGGAATAAATTAAACTATAAGTCATTGTGACCCTAAATTAAAATATTTAATTAAATATAGGGTCTCCGAGGAGAGATCCCTGTTTTTTTACTCGGTCAGTGGCCAGCTTTTTTCTGCTGCTTTCTTCACCATTTGCTGGTGGTCTTCATCCATCTCATTATCTTTGTGGCGTCTGCTGTTCCTAAAGTGAATATCAAAATGACCGGAAAAATTATTGTCATTAATATGACCGTTTACATTTTCACCGTGCGGCATGCCGGTCATTGAACCCGCCAGCAGCCTATCTTCTATTTCTACCACTATGGGTCTGCGCTCCCAGTTCCACTCACCACCATAAATATTCTTTAAAACTTCTGTGTCTTCAGGTGAAACCGGTTCTACATCCGCATGATTGGTGCCATAAATTCTACTTACTCTCAAACTCAAACCCGTTCTAATATCAGTTATCGTAACCACTTTCTCCGTAGAAAAAATTTCATCGACTTTATTCCATTCGGCGTATTCGATTTTCCGCTCGGATATATTTTTATCCTCAGACAGGGTGTTTAATGTTGAGATTGTCTCTTTCCCGGCAAGACCGTCAACAGTAAGGTCCATGTGTCTTTGAAATTGTTCAACTGCAATTTCAGTCTGCAGGCCATAAATGCCCGTAATACCAGCTGTTTTAAAGCCTAAATTATACAGCGTTTTTTGCAGCTTTTTGACCTCTGCCCCCTCATCACCCCTTGTCAGAAGCGGATAATTTTCTGCTCTTATTAACACAGATTGATCAAGTATATTGGGTATTATAGCGGCAGCAAAGACCAATCCCAAAACCAAAAATATTATAGTGGATTTTTTCATTATTATTATTTATATTCTCCTTTCATATTAGCTTATATAATGGCTTTTAATATATTTATATTCAAACCCAAAATAATTTTCCAGTTATCTTATACATATACCTAGTATGGGTGTTTATATCGTAAACCAGTATATATTATTGAAACTTATATTGCAAATAGAGCCCCATAATTATTTGAATATAGTTTAAAGCTTTAACTACTGGGATTCTTAAAAGAGAACTGATAAAATCTTGCCTTTCTTTAAACTTGACTTATTTACTAAATATATTTATAATGAAAATACAGAATATACCCTGTATATGTATATGGCTGTCCGGCAGGAGGTGGCTTAATTGTCTGATAGAGATAATTCTAAAAACAGTTCTGAAGATGTTAAAAAAAGATATGACCGGATAGCCCCGTTTTATGATATATTGGAGGGTGTGATGGAAAAAATAGCTTTCTCCCGCTGGCGGCAAAATTTCTGGCTGGATATTTTCAAAAAGATTGTTTTAGCAAAGGAGGATGAAAATAATGAAGAAAAAAGGGGTAGTAGCTGAGTCTGATGATGATAAAGCTGTAGTTGTAATTACCAGGCAGTCCGCCTGCCAGAAATGTGATAAAGAATGTGGACTTTCCCACAGCAGCCATGAGTCAGAGCAGATGAAAGTGGAGGTGGAAAACCCCATTGGGGCCCGGCAGGGGGAGGAAGTAACCGTGGAAATGGAATCGAATAATCTCCTTTTGGCCAGTTTTCTTATTTATGTTTTTCCTATAATAGCAATGATACTGGGTTATATTGTCTTCAATTGGCTGGGAAGTATTTTCGCCATTGGCCAGCTGGAGATTTTTGCCATTGTCGGGTCAGCTTTGTTTTTTGCTTTTTCCTGGCTCATAATACGCAGGATTGATAATCATTTTGCCGGAGATAAATCATTTAAATCCCGGATTATTAAACGCAGTGATAGCTCATGTTACTAGATATTTATTATAATTTTTCCTGAAAATCTAAAATTCTTCTGGCTCTGGCTGCTACGGGAGGGTCTATCATTTCGCCATCTACTACTGCCACTGATTTATTTTCTTTACTGGCTTCTGCAAAAGCTTCCACCACCCGGCGGGCATATTTTATCTCTTCTTCAGATGGTGTAAATGCTTCGTTAATAGGGCCTAATTGTTGAGGATGAATAGCCAGCTTGCCATCATAGCCCAAATTACTGGCTTTTTTAGCTTCTTCTTTCAGGCCTACTTCATCCTGAATATCGGTAAATACAACGTCAATAGCCAGTCGGTTTTGTGCTCTGCAGGCCAATAACATACGTGAACGCGCATAACTCAACTCATCTCCTGCTTTCGTGCGCCGCGCTCCTAAATCCAGGGCCAGGTCCTCTCCTCCCAGAGCAGCCCCCTGTAAATTTTCGGAAGCGCCGAGCAAACTATTTACATTTATAACTCCCCGGGCTGTCTCAATATTGGGGATAAAATAGAGCTCTTCCGCTCCTGGAAAATTTTCGGCTGCTTTTAAATCATCCAGCAACTTCTCTAACTGCTGAAATTCTGCTGGACTGTTGACTTTAGGTATCATCAGGCCATCGAAGCTGTTAGTACACACCGCTTTTAAGTCCTTCTGCGGCAAATTATAATCTGTGCCGTCTGTATCATTAATTCCATTTATTCTCACCAGCACTTCTTTATCTAATTTATCTATGTTTATTGTAGCCAACCTTTCTTTTACCAGCCTGCGGGCCTGTTTCTTTTCAGAGAAAGGCACACCGTCTTCCAGGTCGAGAATAACAGCATCAGCGTCAACTTTTTCTATTTTGCTCAATATTTTTTCATTATTTCCGGGCATGAACAGCAGAGATCTAAGCAGCATATTATAATCCTCCTGTTTTCAGACCATGATTTTGAGTTTTTCCCACAATATTTATCCTGGCTTTTTCCCTTTTTATCAAAGTTTAAAAGTTTATCTATAAGAGACAGATATAATCACTATTTTAGTTCGAATTATTTTTTAGCTAAAAAGATACTCCTGATACTTTTCCGGGAAATAACTGGTGAAAACCAGACCCGCTATGATGAGCAGGTAGAGCAATGGAGAAAAGTGCATCATCTCTCTTGATTTTAGAAAGATCACAGCCAGCCCCATGACGGTGAAGATACCGGTCCAGACCAGGGTAATAATATTGTTTATCCGTTTGAATAATTCCGTCCCGGCTACTTCAGGATAATTATGACGCGAATAATCCATGGGTAAAGCCCGCCCGAACAGAACCGAGATGAACCAGATGACGGCAATGGAAAAGTAATTAAACTGAGTGCCTACTTCCTGCAGCATAGAATAATTAAAGGCACTGATTAATGTTAAAACAGAAAAGTACAGCAGGTTAACACGTTCAAAATAGGTTATTTCCAGCTGCTTTTTCCCCTTAAGAACAACCAGCCCCAGACTGAAAATAAGAGGCACTAAAACACCCAGACCCCAGTTCATTTCCACAAAAATCCAGGAGATAATCCAGGGTATGAAGGAGAAGGTCATAGCCTTCCTGCTCATCAGAATTGAATCCGATTTTTCCTCCTCACTTTCTTCCCTAAGGTCAGAATTGGAACTGGCTTCTTCTTCGGTGCTTTTTGCGAACAATTCGTCCAGCCGCTTTATCAGACTCAATTCACCTTCAACACTGTACATACCCTCCATTAAAGCCCGACCGCCATCTATCTCGCCTTCAGAAATTTTCTGCCAGGTTGCAAAAGGGGTAATTATTTTGGCAGTAAAGTTATGGCTTGGACCCCGTTTTAGTTCACAGCTGCCCTCTGCAATTACAAAGTGATGGGTTTCCTCTATATCAGTGAATTCAAACTCCATCACAGCCTGTAAATCTCCCGCTGCTTCCGGGTTGAAAGCATGCTTCATCATTTTTAAAAAGTTATAGCCGATCTCCTGCTGTTCTTCTGGACCATGATCTGCTTCCGTCTGATTAGAACTGGCTGTTTTTTGCTGTTTCCAGCTGGCATTGGCCATCTCAATAAAATCTTCCACGGGAACCAGCGGTTTCTTCAGCGTCTTTCTGGTTTCCTCTGTAAAGCTTCTATTTTCAGCATACTCTTTTCCGGCCTGCTCTACTGCCTCCAGATACCAGGATATTCTACTGGCCAGAGGCTCTTTTCTTAAAAGTTCGCCCATAACCGTCAAAATTTTTTCATTTAATCTTTCTTCCAGCAGCTGCTCAAACTGAGCTTCCAGCGCTTGAAAATTTTCCCGCTCGGGAAAACCGCAGCTGGCAATGAGAATATTTTCCTGCTGGGAAAGATCATGTCTCTGCGGATGGGAATAGCTTCCCTCAATCTCAACAATTTCTGGATGATTGAGAGGTAGTGTCCTTTCGGTGAATCTTTTCATCAGAGAAGTCATGCCGTGGTGATAAAGAGGCGTAGCCCAGATGATAAATTCGGCACTTATGTACTTATCCAGCAGATCTTTCATATCATCAGCAAGCACACATTCTCCGGGAGAAGTTGTCCAGCAGGAAAAGCAGCCCGTACAGGTTTTTATATTTTTATCTTTCAGCTCAATATAATCTAATTTTAGTTCTTTATCTCGGGCAGATTTATAGCCCTGCAAAAATTTTTCTGTAAGCCTGGCTGTATTGCCCACTCTACCACGGGGGCTTCCGTTTAATACCAGCACATTTTCCATGTTTTTGGCCTCCCATCCAGCCGCCGCAGGCGATTTGTTTAATAATTCTGTTTAAAAACCTTCCAAAGCTGCTTCGGCTTTTTCTTTATATGCTGCGACATCTTCACGCACATAATCATTTTTCTCAGGAAGATTTAAAATATCCTCCAGCGTTTTTTGGGCTTCATCTTCACGACCCAATTCTCGGTAATTTTCATACAGACGCCATAAATATTGAGAATTGTCAGAAGCTAACTCCACAGATTTTTTTCTATGTTCCAGCGCTTTTTCATCGTCTCCTATGCTGACGGGCCAGCCGGGGGCTTCACTATAGAGCTGAGCCATAGCATCATGAGCGGGAGGAAAGTCAGGGTTTAGATCTATAGATTTTTCCAGAGCCTCCTGCATGGGTTCAACACTGGCAAGACTGGACATAATACCCTCTTCCTGCCCCAGCTCTCCAATAATTGCTCCCTGCCAGAAGTGAGCCCGGGCATTTTCCGGGTCTGCTTCTACTGCCCGTTCGGCATAATCTTTACCTTCTTCTAGAATTTCAACGGCTTCCGCTTCTTCCAGATCGGCAAAATAATTATAGTTGCTCAGGGCTTTGGCTGCTTCCCAGTTTGCTCTGCAGCTGTGCGTATATTCTTCCTGTAACTCACGAGCTATAGCTTTTACTTCTTCCATAATATTCAGTATTTCTTCAGTATTCTCACTTCTTTTGACATCTTCATATAGCTCGGCAATTTCCGAAATTTTAGCTTCATACTCTGTTTGCGAGCTGGCTAAAGCTGCCTGCTCACCAGCCAGTAAAAGCCCGGTTCCCAGTAACATAACCATAAGAGAAATGAAAATAAAATTTCGCATATAATTATTGCCTCCTTATAAAAAAGAAAAAACATCAGAAAAAGCGTTTTATCTGAAAAGTAATGGTTCATGATCAAACTATATGTGGGGAAATTTCACCTAAAAATCCTCTATCATTTCCAGCACTTCCTCTGCCCAGTTAATATTGGCTTCAAAATTATAATATCCCTTTTTAATGGTCATAAGCCAGTAAATTTGCTCGTTATCTTTATCTCTACTGCGGTCCTGGACAAACTTTTCTTCTACCTGTTCGAGACTTTCTTTGTAAAACTCATTTTTCTTTTTATATTTTTTTATGCTTGCCCGCAGGTTTTCAATTTCGCCTTTGGCTCCAAAAAATATTCGCATCAAGAAGGGATCTCTAATTTTCTTTTCATCTTCGACGTAAAACTGATTAATCCATTCTATCAGCTCCTTATATCCCTTTTCAGTGATAGTATAAAGTTTTTTATCGGGTTTGCCTTCCTGATGAACTACCTCTGTTTCCGCCAGACCTGCTTCTTCCATTTTACCCAGCTCCCGATAGATCTGACTTCTCTGAGCATTCCAGAAAAAGCTCAGAGACTGATCAAAATATTTGCTCAAATCATAACCTGACATATCTTCATATGTGAGTAGCCCCAGGATACCGTGTTTTAAAGACATAGATTACTCCTTCCCAGGTGTATATTTTTATTTCACTTTTTATATATGTAACTTGTTACTTATTATAAAAGTTATATATGAAAATTTCAAGGGTGAGGTTTAAAGAATTTACATTAGAAATAAAGATTGCCACAAAAAATCCGGGATATGGCTCTTTCCCGGAAACAGAGTTTCATAGCTTGCAGTAATAAGCATTAAGAAAAAAGTTAAAACAAGATTCAACCTGCTATTTTGGAGAAGTTTCATTTTTATCTTGATAATATTTTAATAAAAGTGTATAGTTAAGTTATAAATATCTAAAAAATACAAATTATTATA
>CAYOFJ010000052.1:0-2299 GCA_964403065.1 uncultured Halanaerobiaceae bacterium
AGTAACATCGGCATAATTTTTGTTATACTGGCAGGAGGAAGCTCTTGATCAGCGTTTTCTTCATAGAGCACCTGCCCTGTTTCTGCTTCAACCAAGATAGCTGAATCTGCTCCTAATTCAAAAGCCAGACCACTTTCAGCCATGAATAAAAATAAAGCAATAAAAATAAATAAAAATATCGTCATTTTTGCTGCTTTGTAAAATATCATTTTTACTTCACCTTCTCTTGAAATTTTTACGTTTCTGTTCTACATAATATACTTTTAGGCTGGCTGCCCTATTTCCTGTCCCAAAAACCAATTTTTTTGATCATTTTTCCTTATTTGCCGCAATCTTTGCCGCTTTTGGCCGCAGATAATTTTAACTTCACTAAGATGTATAAATTATCTATGGGCAATATTTATTACTTTATAAAAAATCTGTCATCCATAATAGTAATACAGTGCTTTAGATTTTCAGGAATAATGGTTTTCCTTGCTGTATATATTTCTAAACTAATTTTTAAAAAACACCCGGTATATTAATAACATGGGACCAGCCAAGCCAAATAAAATATGTTTAATTAATTTTTTTCTGCTTATATGCTTCCTGTTATCTTTATGGCTTTTCTTCTTACTGTTCACAATGTTTTCTTCTGAAGTTTCAATTTCCTCTCCCAGAGAAGTTAAAAATCCAATAACCCACCAGAGCAGAATTATCAGCAAGATATTTAGATCAATTATACTCACCCGCTTTCTAATCTTAAATAATAAAAAAGAAAATTTATCCCTAATTTGGGAGCAAAACTTGAATATAGAGTAAATTTAAGGTAATATTAATAATAGAAAGCTCAAGAGAGAAATTGCTATAAAATCGCAAAAAAACTGAAAAATTCCATATTTGGAGGGATTATATGAAAGCTACTGGTATTGTCAGAAAAGTCGACGATTTAGGTCGCATAGTCCTCCCTAAAGAGCTCAGAGAAACTCTGGACATTGAAGAAAAAGACCCCCTGGAATTTTATGTAGAGGAAGAAACCGTAATTCTCAAAAAATATCAACCCGGCTGCCATCTTTGTGGAAATATCGAGAACCTGGTAAACTATCGCGATAAAGATATATGTGAAAGCTGTATAGCTGACCTAAAAGATTTAAATTAATTGAAAAAACGGCTCCCATTTGAAGTAGTCAATAATGGGAGCCTTATTTTTTTGATTTTTCAGGGTGAAATGCGGCTCAATTCCAGGCCTCAATTTCCAGACATTTATTCAGATTATTTAATCGAGTAAATTAAGCTAGATCAATCTCCTCGCTCAAATAAACATCCTGAATGCTGTGAAGTATTTCAATTCCATCTTCCATTGGTTTCTGGAAGGCTTTACGACCAGTTATGAGTCCCATGCCACCGGCTCGCTTATTAATCACAGCAGTTCTTACTACCTGTTCTAAATCTTTCTCTCCGGAAGCTCCCCCGGAATTTATGAGACCAATTCTGCCATTGTAACAGTTAAGAACCTGATACCTGGTTAAGTCTATGGGATGATCTGAGGTCAATTCACTATAAACCAGGTCATCAGTTCTACCGAAACCAATTTCTCTATATCCTTCATTGGTTTCAGGCTGTTTTTGTTTTATAATATCCGCCTCAATAGTTGCCGCCAGATGATTGGCCTGACCGGTGAGATCGGCCGCAGTGTGATAATCTTCCTCATCGGTTTTAAACTCAGGATTGCGCAAATAAGCCCAGAGCACAGTCACCATACCCAGGGAGTGGGCATATTCAAAAGCTTCCGCAACTTCCTGAATCTGACGGTTGCTTTCAGGAGAGCCAAAATAAATAGTAGCTCCCACACCAGCCGCCCCCAGATCAAATGCCTGTTCTACACTGGAAAAGAAAATCTGATCATAACGCTTGGGATAGCTGAGCAGTTCATTATGGTTTAATTTGACTATAAAAGGAATTTTATGAGCATATTTGCGCGATACACTACCTAATACTCCCAGTGTAGAGGCTACCGCATTACAACCACCTTCAAGCGCCAGCTTGACAATATTTTCAGGGTCAAAATAAATTGGGTTAGGAGCAAAAGAAGCCCCTCCGGAATGTTCTATTCCCTGATCTACCGGCAGTATAGAAACATAGCCAGTTCCTCCCAGACGTCCATGATCCAATATACTCTGTAAGTTACGGAGTACAGGAGCAGGACGATCAGACTGAGCATATACCTTATCTACAACATCGGGGCCAGGAGCAACCAGCTGTTCAGCAGGTATAGTATCGCTTTCATGATCCAGCAGATATTCCGCCTCATCACCTAATA
>CAYOFJ010000052.1:2399-10606 GCA_964403065.1 uncultured Halanaerobiaceae bacterium
TCTACTTCATCTTCTATATCTTCCAGACCACTAACTTCTTCTTTAGTCTCTTCCAGTAGTTTCTCTACATCCAGCAGTGAACTGCCCTGCGGCAGCTCCACATCTTCACCACTGGCGAAATACTTCAATAGCTCCATTGGTAAAGGAAATACTACTGAAGAACCTTCAGAAGAAGCTACTTCAGAAATTGTCCGCAGAGTCCGTAAATTCATCGAGCCGTGCTGAGCATTTAAAATAGCCGATGCTTCCGCAATCTGCCTGGCCGCCTGTTTCTCACCCTGAGCCTGAATCACCACAGCTCTTCTCTCTCTTTCTGCTTCGGCCTGCTTGGCTATAGCCCTCTGCATGCTGGAGGGAATAACTACATCCTTCAACTCTACTGCGCTCACTTTTATTCCCCAGGGATCTGTAGCTTCATCAATGACCTGCTGCAGCTCTTTATTAAGTTTTTCTCTTTCTGATAGCAGTTCATCAAGTTCAGCCTGACCGGCAATACTGCGCATGGTGGTTTGAGCCAGCTGAATGGTAGCCTGATGATACTTTTCCACATTGATAATAGCTTTTTCCGGGTCCACAACTCGATAATAAAGAACAGCATTAACTCGACAGGTAACATTGTCCTTGGTTACGACCTCCTGTTCTGGCACATCATATACCACAGTTCTCAGGGGAACTTTTACAACTCTATCTAGAATTGGAATTACCAGAATCAATCCCGGGCCTTTGGTAGAAACAAAACGACCGAGCCGAAAAACCACAGCTCTCTGATATTCTTTAATGATATAAATGGCCTGACTTAAAATAATCAAAAACAATATGCCAAATCCTATATAGAAAAAAGGTATACCTTCAATATTAAACATTATAATCTCCTCCTCTCAAAATATTATAAAGCAAAATTGTCTCTCTTTTTTAATGACTATTCAATTTTTTCACTACCAAAATCATATCTTCTCTACCGACTACTTTTACATTTTCTCCTTCTGCAATTTTGCCCTCTTCTGTTCTAGCCTGCCAGATTTCTCCTTCAATTCTAATTTGACCCCGGGGATTTATTTCACTAATCACCCGAGCGCGTTTATTTTTATACCTATTTTCCCCATGTTTTACTTCCGCCCTGCTCAAATTCAAAATTTTCTTCAAAGCTATCAGAATAAAAACAACTGACATGGCAGCTATACCCAAAACCAACATGCGGAAATTCGAGAACCATTCTGGCGGCATCAGCGGTTCACCGGGAAATATGAAACCTCCCAAAACCAATAGGACCACTCCAATTGTGGTGAAAATACCAAATGTTGGGGTGAAAAGTTCAACTATAAGAAAAAATATTCCCAATCCTACCAGCAGAATCCCCACATAATCAACTTCTATTATGCCAAGACCATACAGCGCCAGAATTATAGCTATAACTCCTCCAACTTCGGGAACAAAAGTCCCGGGTGAAGAAAATCCAATAATAACACCATAAATTCCTACCAGCATCAAAATAAAGGTTACCTGAGGGTTGCCCAGTATATTCTCTACTCTCTCCCATATATCCATATCTCTTTCTGTCAGCTCTGCCCCTGCTGTTCTCAATTCTCTGGCCTCGCCTCTTATCATCACTTCTTCCCCATCCAGAGAAGCAAGTAAGTCCTGCCGAGTTCTATTTATTGAATCGATAATACCCTCTTCTAAAGCTTCATCAGCCGTTAGAGTTAGATTTTCGGTTACAAATTTTCCGGCTACTTCTTCGTTTCTGTCTCTTTCCCGGGCTATACTTCTAATATGACCTTCCAGAAAGTTTATTGTTTTTTCATCAGCTGCATCCTGGGTTCCTCCGGGAGAAAACTGCACTGGCATGGCAGCACCGGTGCTGGTTCCGGGAGTCATAACGGCTTTATGTCCGGAAAGTAAAAGAAAACTGCCGGCTGAAGCTGAAATTGCACCCGAAGGTGAAACGTAAGTTATAATGGGAAGATTAGCTTCCAAAAAATCTGACATAATTTTTAAAGTGGGATCGAGCACTCCGCCGGGTGTATCAAGTTCTACCAGCAAAAAATCATAATTTTCCTGTTCGGCTTCTTCCAGACTATTTCTTAACATTCTGGCAGTACCTGAAGTAATTGTACCCTCTACCCTTACTACCATTCCGCGGGAAAAATCAGTTTCTCCCACTTCGCTGCCAGTTATATTTTCGCCTGCAGCAAAAATTAATATGGATAAAAGAACCAAAGCAAATAGTATATATAAAAATTTGCACTTCTCCTCTTTTTTATACAGCTCAAATAATTTCATCCCTGCTTCCTCCTCACAATAAATCACTTTAAAGCTAAAATTTTATTAATTTAATTAATTTTTGCTTTGTTATATTATTATACCATGCCAGATGAAAAAAAGAAAAGCCCCCGGACTATTCCGGAGGCTGAATTAACGTTTATGAAAGCAAATTGTTTTTAGAGTTTGTTGGTTTTACACATAAAATCTATTATAATTTAGGAGAGTTATTTCCCTATTCAGTTAAAACCACTATTCGCCCCTCTACTTTGGAGAAGAGAGGACTTTCTTGCTGGATATGCTCTATAAACATCTGAGTATCTATAGTTTCAAAAACCTCCAGATGTTCACTCCTTTCAAACATATCATATTCATCACCGCCGGCAACCAAAAATTCATTAGTTGCTACTACATAATCTTGCCTCATTCTCAATCTTTCGCCACCAACATATACATCTTTAACTCTTTCGCCGGCAGGTTCAGAAGGATCAAAGTAAAATCTCAGGCCGCTAACCTGCAAAAACTTACCGGAAACTTCAGGATACGAACTTACGGAGTGTTCAAGCATCTTTAAAACATCATATCCATTCATTCTAACAGTTTCAACTTCATTTTCAAAGGCTAAAATTTCTGTCGCATCTTCCAGAGTGATAGGGCCCAATTCAGCTGAATCTCTAATGCCACCACCATTATAAACAGCTATGTCTGCACCAGTGTTCTCTTTAATTATATCAGTTATAAGATTACCCAGGTTGGTTTCCATAGTTCTAACATGCTGTCTTATACCATTAAGAAATACTTCAGTTTCTCCTATTTCTGTGTCCAGGGCCTCAACCTGAAAGCCGGCCATAAATGTTAAAACAGCAATCATTAAAGCTGTAACTAAAATACGATTTCTTTTACGCATACATTAATCCCTCCTGTTTGATGTGGTTGAATTTTGTAGTTTTACTCCCCTTTCTTTTGAGCTTTATTCTGTCTTTCTGCCATAATATTTCAATATCAATACGAAAATTCCTCCTTTTCAACTAAAGATATATGCATATTTGAAATAATAATTCATAAAAAAACCCCTGACTATAAAGCCAGAGGTTTTTATGGCAAAATTAAATTTGATTGTAATTTAGAGCTTAAAATTTTAAACTTATATCCGCATTTATATCTTTATAGACTTCATTTAAAATTCAGGGTCTATCTCCATTTCTCCATTAAATTCTTCTAAAACCTGTTCGGTAATATCATCAGCGTCTAGTACATCTGCACCTGTGATAATACCCTGTTCATTTAAAACAACATTATAGCCTAAGTCAGCAGCAATTTCCTCGATATCATCTTCTACATCTGCAATAGCTCCTTCTAAAAGTTCCTGCTGGAGCATCTGCAGTTCCTGCTGCATCTGCTGCTGTTGAGCCTGCTGTTCTTCTTCATCAAGTTCTTCAAGTTCAGCCATCATTTCCATCTGTTTTTGCTGTAACTCCTGTTGGGCTTCCTGAACAGAAGGATGAACCATTAATATTTCCTGAATATTTATGGTAGCAACTGATACATCTTGAGCCTGAACAGAATTCCCTATACCAAAAATGAGTCCAAACATCAGGGCGACCACCAATAAATAAGAACTAATTCTTTTAATATTTAGCCTCCTCCCATCAACTATTTTCTATCCTTTATAAATTAAACTTCTGGCAAATTTCCTCACCGGCTATTTGCCGAATATGTTTCTTTATGTAGTATACCACTTAACCGTATAAATTTAAACCGCTTGACTTATTAAAATTCATCGGGAAAATAATCTTCTATTGCTCTTTTCGGCTCAATAGTAGTAATTCCTTTTTTCATAATCATCTGCAGCTCATCGTTATCTCTAATCGAAATTACATATTCATCGTAATCTTCCAGTTTTCCGTTAATTTGAACCCCATTTTTTAAATATACCGTAATTTCAATCTCTTCTTCTTTAATTTTTTCTAAATAATTATGCTGTAAATTCAGATTATCTGACAAAATATCCCCCCTGTCTTTTTATTATATTAATCGACAAAAATTTAACCGCTCTGATAAAAATTGTATCATTATAATTCACTTCAATTCAAGAAGAAAATCCATTATTGCTATAAATATCGTTATAAATTTCAATTATTTCCCGAAAATATTCAATCCATTTCACTAAGGTATCTTTCTCCACTATCAGGTGCAATTATGACAATTTTATCATCTTTGTTAAATCTAGAAGCAATATGCAAAGCTGTAACTACCCCAGCAGCTGACGAAGGGCCAAGCAGGAGTCCTTCCTGTAATGCCAGCTGTTTTTTAATATCATAAACCTCAGTCTCATCCACCAGAAAAATCTCATCATAGATTTCCTGATGTAAAATTTCAGGCACAAAACCTGGCCCAGTACCCGGAATATTGTGGCATCCTGATTCCCCTCTGCTTAAAACTGGAGAGTTCTCTGACTCAAAAGTATAAATATCCACATCCGGCTTATGGTTGCGAATATATTCACCTGTGCCAGTAATAGTTCCTCCAGTACCAGTAGAAGCCACCAGGGCCTGAAAATCTCCTCCGGTTGCTTTCATTATTTCTTGGCCGGTCGTTCTGCGATGGGAATCAGGATTGGCAGGATTGCTAAATTGATCGGGTCTAAAACTATTCGGATATTCCTCGGCTAATTTCTGACAGCGTTCATAGGCACCTTTCATACCTTCATCAGCCGGGGTTAGTTCCAGTTTTGCTCCAAATGCCCGCATAAGTTTTTTTCTCTCTTCACTGGCACTTTCCGGTAAAACCAGGAGACATTCATGTCCCCTAACAGCAGCAGTACGGGCCAGACCAATCCCTGTATTCCCGCTGGTTGCTTCAATAATTAATCCTCCCCCTTCCGGGGGAAGATTGCCATTTTTTTCGGCTTTCAAAATCATATTTCTGGCAGGCCGGTCCTTTACACTACCACCAGGGTTAAAATATTCCAGTTTCACCAGAAAATCAGGAAAATCAGCAGGAATTAAATTTTTAAGTTTATATAAAGGTGTATTACCGACTAACTCACCAGCATTGGAAATAATCATATCAAATTACTCAAGAGAGCCAAGGTGAAAGAAACCATCCAGGTCGGCGGAACTCACAAATCCATGGTCTCTAGAGATTTCAGCCATTTCTCGTACAGTTCTTTCATCCAGTTCTGAGGTAAACACTGTTCTTTCCAGCGAAGATTCTAATACAGAAAGACTTAGTTCCTGTTGTGTGATATCTGCTATCTGCTGCTGAATAATTTCAGCTGACTTTTCCGGGTTTTCGTTGAGAAAATCTATTGAATTCTGATGTGCGCTCAGAAATCTTTCTATAACTTCTTTCTCTTCGGCATAAATATCTTCTCCGGCAACAGTTATAGTAGCGGGCAATCTACCTTCCCAGGGAACTTCATCCCACTCTTTTACTACCTGCCCCTCATTTTCTTTTTCAATACGTGATGCCCAGGGCTCAGAAACAACTGCTGCATCCATCTGTCTCCTTCTGAAAAGTCCGGCTACATTAGCAGGTGCCTGAGTTCTGTGATCTATACTACCTCCCCGTCGGGTAGTAGTAAGCTCAGTTTGACCTATCATTTTTCTTAACTGCAGATCATGAGTGCATCCTAAAGCAGGGGTAGCAACAACTTTATCTGCAAGATCATCCGGAGAATTGATCTCGACTCCAGGTGCAGCCACCATAACATTACCAGCATTACTGGCACCAGCTATATTTACAACCTCCGCCCCTTCGACATAACGGTTCAGGGCAGGCCCAGGTCCTACAAAACCTATGTCAACTGCCCCAGTTGTCAGGGCATCCATGAACAGTGAACCATCAGGAAAAGTTTGAGTTTCAATTTCTATACCTTCCAGCTCTTCCTCATAATAACCCTGTTCTAATCCAATCATGGCAGGTGCATGAGTTAAATTAGGAAAATAACCTACAACCAATTTATCTCTTTCCAGTTCTGCTTCTTCCCCAGCTGCTGGAGAAAATGCCAAACCACCTATAACTAAACCTACAACTATCAATACGACAGGTATAATTGTTTTTTTATTTGCAAATATATTTAACATGATTTATTAACCTCCCTGATATCCCCAGCGCTTAAGCACCAGGTTTTCAATGTTTTTAAAGATATAATTGTCAGATATGAAACCAAAAGCGCCAATTATTGCGATTATTCCAATAACAAGACTCATATTTCCCATATCTCTTCCCCACATTAACATCTGGCCCAGACCGCTTCCACTACCAATTAACTCCCCGGCCATGAGTGCCCGCCAGGAAAAAGCCCAGGAAAAACGCAAACCTGTTATCAAATGGGGCACTGCTGCCGGCAGCATGACTCTTCTAAACACAGAAACTTTAGAAGCCCCCAGAGTCCTGGCCGCTTTGAGATAAGTGGGATCGATATTTTTCAATCCACTGGTGGTAGTAGAAACCATATTCCAGGTGGCTCCCAGAAGAATTACTGCTATAATAGCCCTCTCGCCCAAAGAAAACCATAATAAAGCTAAGGGCAACCAAACCACACTGGGCACACTCTGCAGTGCCAGAATAAAAGGTGAAATAGCCTCATCTGCAGCTGGAAACAAAGCTAATAACATCCCCAGCAAAAAACCTAAAATAGAAGCTATCGTAAATCCGATTAATAACCTTCTTATACTTACAGTGATAGCATTAATTAGTGTACCCTGCTGAACCTGGTCTATCAAAGTTTCAATAACAGCAGAAGGGGCAGGCAAAAGATAATCGGGCCATATTCCCTGAGCAGCTAAAAAATGCCACAGAATTAATATACTACCGAACACCAGAATTCTAATTAAGTGCTTTTTTACCTGTAAGGAAAATAAATTCATATATTTTCACCACCAGCTGCAGCAGGTTCAAGCGCCATATCTCCCTGTGTTAAAGAAGGTTCAAGTTCTGCCAGAATATTCTTCTCTAATTCTATAATTTTTTTATTTCCGGGATGACGCGGGTAAGGCAAGTTCAGTTCGTATTCCGCCCTAATCCTGCCCGGATTGCTTTCCATTACCAGCACTCTCTGCGAAAGAATAAGAGCTTCTCGTATACTGTGAGTTACAAATATAATGGTCATATTCCTTTCCTGCCACAAATCTATTAATTCTCTCTGTAGTTTTAATCTAGTCTGTTCATCTAAAGCTGCAAAAGGTTCATCCATCAACATTATTTCAGGCTTAAGCACAAGCCCTCTTGCTAAAGCCACACGCTGCTGCATACCGCCAGACAATTGATGGGGATAACTGGATTCCACTTCACTCAATCCCACTCTGGATAATTCCTGTCTTGCCAGTTTTCGGGCCTTATCTTTAGCAAAACCCCTTTCTCTCAAACCAAAACATACATTTTTCAATACTGTTAACCAGGGAAAAAGAGCTGCGTCCTGCATTATCATCACTCTATCCTGGTCTGGACCTGTAATAGGCCGATCTTTACAATATATATTCCCGATTTCGTGATCCTCAAGCCCGGCTAATATATGAAGAAAAGTAGATTTACCACAGCCGCTTGGCCCCAAAAGTGTTACAAATTCGCCTTTTTTTACTGATACATTTAAATCCTCAAGAACTTTTTCCTCTCCACTATCGTCTTTTTGATAACTCTTATGAAGGTTTTCGATTCTGAGTGAATACAAATAGTATCTACCTCCCAAAACTCAACTAATAAGTAAAGAAAAATTCGCTGCTTAAAATAAACCTTAGTAAAGTTGTAAACAATTTTTACGAATTCCATTATAATAATTCTGACTTAACCTGTCAAGTTTTTAGGAAAAATTAAATTTGGGTTTTCAATATACATAATACATACTATATAAATTATCTGACCCCACAGAAGCACCACAAATTCCGATGCCATCACTCCTTATTTTGTCATACAAATTTGTAAATTTAAAAAGGAATTAGTTGTAG
>CAYOFJ010000053.1:0-10562 GCA_964403065.1 uncultured Halanaerobiaceae bacterium
CTATTCTGGCCTTTAAAGTCATAACTGGTTTCAAATCGAAGCTTTGATTTACCTGTCGGGAAGGTGGCAAACCATACATCATAATTCCCGGTCTAACAATATCCAGCGCATACTCTGGCAGATCTATTATTGTGGCACTATTAGCAACCTGACAATTCAATTCACTTTTATCCACATACCCCTGATTTTCTATTTCATTTACAGCCCGGGAAAATCTCTCAAACTGCTGGTGTGTGTATTCTTTATCGGCTTCATCTGCTGTAGCAAAATGTGTCATTACACTATCAACTTTTAAAGCAGAAGATTCCTGTATTTTCCGAAGATAGGCAGGTAGCTCCTCGGGTTCAATACCAATTCGGCCCATACCGGTATCTATTTTAATAACCACCGGTAATGTTTTATCATGCTCCTGGGCCAGTTCATTTAATTTTTTGCGTGAATCCTCACGGCAGATAGTGGGAATTAAATCATATTCCGGAAACAGGCGAAATTGACCCTGGAGTGTTTCCCCCAGCACCTGTATAGGAGCAGATATGCCTGCTGCTCTTAACTCCATGCCCTCTTCGGGCAAAGCTACAGCCAATCTATCTGCGCCAGCTTCTAAGGCTGTTCTAGCAACTGGCACAGCCCCATGTCCATAACCATCAGCTTTTACTACTGCCATAATCCTGGATTCTCTGTCCACCTGTCTTCTTATACTGTGAATCTGATATCTTATGTTATCCAGATCAATTTCCGCCCAGACCGGTCGGGTTGTTTTAGACAAAAGAAAAACCCCCTGCTTTGCAAAAATTAGATGCTTCTCCATATTGGTTGATGAAATTGCTATTTTTAATGTGTTATCATGGCTATTTATACCTTCGGTTTCAAGAGGCTCATAAAAATTGGAAGCTATAAGGCGATGTGATACTGGAAATTTTTCGCAGCCAGGACCGCCTCCCTGGGCAAAAATTTGTGCCCCGGCTCAGGATGTGCCTGCCTGTGAGAAAATTTAATCCAGTGAGATTGGAAAATAGTGCTTAATTTAAGCTACCAATCCCACTGGAATATTTCTCTGTCTGATATTTTAATTCAATAATTAAGCTTCATTTTCCTCCAGATCACCGCGAAGTTTTTTCACTACATAACTTGCTACCTGTTCACCAGTAGTTCCTCTACCGAAACCTGCGTCCATACCACAATTTTTAGCAATTTCATCAGTAACCTGAGTTCCACCGCCAATCAGAATAAGGTCATCACGTATTCCTCGCTCACGGCAGAGATCATGAAGTTTCTGCATATTTTCACGGTGTACATCATTATGAGTTATTATAGTGCTGATCATTATAATATCAGCATCAGTTTCAATTGCTGCGTCTACTACCTTATTTATAGGTACTGAAGTGCCTAAATACTCGGTTTTAATTCCGTATTTTTCTATTCCGCCATGTTTTATATCAATTATCTCTCTCAATCCGACTGAATGTTCATCTTCTCCTACTGTAGCTGCTACCACCTGAAGAGGATTATCTTCCACAAATCCTCTGATTTCATCTTCAGGTAAAGGTATATCTTTTTCAGGAATTTCCAGTTCATCCAGATCGACGGCAAAATCAACTTTACCTTTCATCTCTATAAGAGTTCCTTCCTGAGGATGCATGGTTTCACGATGAATAACTTCTACATTGTTCAATCCCATCTCTTCTCCAATTTCTTTGGCTGCCTCTTCAGCTATCAGCTCTTCTACAGGCAGAAACATAGTGACTTCCAGCCAGCCATCACCGCTCCATTCTACCTCAGGTTTAAGCTTATTCCCTTTGCGAAACTCTCGGTTTTCCTTCAGCCTTTCATGAACATTATCCTCAGGATCCAGTTCATCTATAAATTCAATCTTATCTCTATCTTCCAGAGTGCAGCCGTCAATAAGGTCACAACCTTTTTCCACATCTTCAGGTAGATTGTTATAACCAAAGTGATTGCAAACTGGAGCCATATAATCATCATCACGGGGAACTATACTTTCAGCTGCTACTCCACCATCCTGTTCTCGTACGATACCGTCAGCATTGCGTTCGGGATAATAACCGGAATCTACAAAAAATCCTTCGGAAACAGCGTCAAAATATCCACCCGTGTCTAGAATTTCTTCCATAAAAAGAACTGCTCTTTCTTTAAGCTCACGGGCATCCTCCCGCAGTTTACTGCCTTCCCCATCTTTTAACTTCACTAATTTTTTGAGACCATCCAATCCAGCAAAAGTCTGCCTGGCTGTATCCACTGCTTTAATGTTATTATAATGCCAGGGTACATTGCGACCTTCATCCGGTGTGATAGTGCTTTGAATATCTGCGGAAGTTAAAGCGGAAATCATCAAATTTAAAGTATGAGTGACTGTAGCTTCTCTTACTGAAGATTCCATATATTTGGTATTTTGTTGAGCTCTAAAACGAAAACCATCAAATAATTCTCTTAAAGCCACAGCATAGGGTAGATTCAATTTGAGGTCGGGAGCGGGAGGTGCAGCAGGTGGAACTGTAGAAAGAGCGATAAGATCTTTTTTCATTCCCGCTTTCAAGGAAAACATAGAATTTATAGCATGCTGAACAAAGAGTTCAGGCATAACTTTCCAGGCTTTACGAGCTGTTGCATTTGCATTGTGTGCTCCATCAATCTGCAGCATATCTACAGAAGCCATAACCTTTTTGGCTACTGCTGCGTCCACAAATGATCTGTACATATTAACATTGCGGTAAAGAACATTATACTGAGGATCCTGATGAGCACCATTAACACCTTCTTCGGCAAAAAGCACCCCTATTTCCGGTCC
The DNA here is from genome assembly GCA_964403065.1 of uncultured Halanaerobiaceae bacterium. Classification (GTDB taxonomy): domain Bacteria; phylum Bacillota; class Halanaerobiia; order Halanaerobiales; family Halarsenatibacteraceae; genus Halarsenatibacter. The sequence goes on from CAYOFJ010000053.1 coordinate 2,807, forward strand.
GGCCACACCACTAACATAAGAGTGAAAATTAAGTGGCCGACCCACTTCATCTTCAACCAGATCCAGAGCTTTGCGGGTAACTCTTATCTGTTTTCTGGTAATGGGTATACCACCCACCCCTTCAGGTGTGCCCTCAATTAAACCATCGAAATGGCTCTGGCCTGCTGTTCTTATGACCATTAAATGGTCAGCCCCATGCCAGGCTGCCATACGCATACGGCGAATATCATCTTCAAAGCGGCCGGAAGCAATTTCGGTAGTTACAACAGGTTCCGGCTGGGGATCAATACCGTCAAAACTGCGGGCTGCCGGCAGCGGAACACTATTATCAAGGGGTTCACTCATATCATCATAGGTAAAATCTCCCATCTGCAGCTCATCAACAGATTTGCGCCAGGTCCAGCCCCAGCGTCGGGGAGTATAATTTTCTATATCTTCCAGCAGTGCTTCAATATCAATTTTTTCCTCGGGAGTTAAATCTTCCATTATTTTTCACCCCCGGAAAATAAAGCTTGTAAAGTTCTAGCATCAAAATTCCCTTCTTTCACTTCTAAACCCGCTTCTTTTATTTCCATATCTTCTTTTTCTGCTAATTTTAAAATTACATGTCCTGCACCTTTGCCCAAAAGATCAGCTTCATTTATCTTTTTTACGATTGCTTTAGCATCGACACTGTTAAAACCCATTCTTATAAGCACCGATCTTTCTATAGAAGGAGAAGTGTGATCTCTGGCCAGATCCATAATAGGATCAACAATTTCTTCTGCTAACTGCCAGAATCTTTCCTCCAGTTCCTGTTCGCTCAGATCAGTAAGATGCTGCCTCCTTTGAGCAAAGTCATCCTCACGATTAGAAGGCATGTTAACACTCCTTTATTTGCACATTTTTAGCTTTTATCGTTCCTATTTATCTGCTCAAAATCTTCTACTGCGGACAATTCCTTTTCCTCCAGCCTTAAACTGTGGAAAAGAAGTTTAGCAGCTGCCTGCGGATATTGCTGACTCATAACCCCGGCAGAAGCCATTATATAATCATTGTCCAGTAAAATTTTCGCTTCCGGAGGTGGCATTAATTGTCGTGAATGTTTTGTGCGCAGGGAAGCAAGAATATCCTGCCCCCGAGAAAGTCTGGTTAAAGCTCCTCCGGTACCAATAATCCATTTTACTGCCGTCAAATCTTTTCCTTCGGCCACAGTCTGTCTGCCCCCGGAAGTATAAAAATCTCTGAACTGTCCTGCATGGCGTTCCAGAGCAGTTTTAGCTGCCTGGCGCGCCAGTTTATTAACCATTTCCTCTTCTTCGGCACCTTCAGGCAGAGGAGAAATATTATTTTGAAAAGATAGCTCTTCACCCAGCAGTTCCGCAACATGAGCAGCATTGCGATAAACTCCCAGGTCTCCCTCTACAGTTCTTTTGGCTTCCGGTTCCGGACTTACCAGCATTTCTCCAACTTTCCCGGATTCCTGACAGACTGAGTGAACATCAGTAGTAGCCCCTCCTACATCGAAAACAACTAAATTACCTATTTCCTTTTTAAGCAGCCGGGCTGCTTCCATAACTGCTCCGGGAGTAGGCATCATATCAATAGAAAGCCAGTCTTTAATTTTCTCCATTCCTGGAGCTCTTACTATATGCCGGGCAAATACTTCATGAATTAATTCCCGGGTAGGCTCAATATTTAACCGATCAATTTCTGGATATACATTTTCTGTAATGAGAGTTTCCATGCCCGCCCCGGACAAAATTTCTTCCACTTCTTCTCTAATAGCAATATTGCCGGCATAAATCACCGGCATCTGCAGATCTGAAGCAGCCAGTTTTCTGGCATTGTGAAGTATTATATCTTCCTCCCCATAATTTACTCCTCCGGCCAGCAGTACGATATTGGGAGAGATTTTTCTCAGATTTTCAATCTGTCTGGGTTTTAATCTGCCAGCTGTAACTTCTTTTATGACAGCACCAGCTCCCAGAGCAGCTTCTTCAGCAGCTCGCACAGTCATATCTTTAACCAGCCCGTGAACAGTCATTTTTAGCCCGCCGGCAGCACTGCTGGTGGCTATAAATTCCTGCCAGTCCAGCTCTGCCCATTCCAGATTACTTTTTAAGTCCTCTATAGCTTGTTGCAGACCGATCATTACATCGCCTTCTTCTACAGTTGTACGGGCCAATCCCTGTCCCAGATGTTTGGGCTCATCAGATATATTATCAAAAGCATTTACCATTGTTGTGGTACTGCCAATTTCTGCCGCCAGAATATCTATTTTACCCATTCAGCCAGAGCTCCTTTCTAATCTAAACCTTAATATTGATATCTATATTTTCCTGTATTAATTTTTCCACTTTTTCTGCTGTTAAATTGGTCTCAGCTGCCAAAAATTCAATCTCTTTCGGGCCTAATTCGGAAAGTCCACTTTTATCTATAGCTTTTTCCATATAGGAAATTCTAATTCTATTCAGGTCCAAATCTTCACCCTGTATTTGTTCAGGATGATCCGGTATTACTATAGATTCTCCTGGTTTTTCCTGTTTAGGTTCACCGCGTTTTATTTCTACGCCCATTTCACGGGCAAAATTCAACTGAGAAATGGGGTGTTTACCCGCACCAGTATATTCAGTTTCCTGAACTACAATTATCTCATCTTTATCCAGCTCCTGTGCCAGGCTTAGTGCCGGAGCCAGCGATGTATTGCCGGCAGGTCCTCTTTCCATTCCTTCCAGTTGCGCCAGTGCTTCAGTTATATAGAAAACTTCTCCCTGAGTAACAGTAACATAACGATCCATATAACGCATAGCTCTGGCAGCATTTATGGGAACATCTGCTCTATCAGGCCAGGTAGCAAAGGGAATACCAAAACCTGTATGACCGGTAGTAAAAGATTTGCGATTAAAATCTTTATCACTGGCCATATGCAGACCGCTTAAATCTACACTGGCACCTACTATTCGGGTATCATCTGCTCCGGCTTTTTCAACTCCCCGGGCAGTTCCTGTAAGATTTCCTCCACCGGCATTAGTACAGATTACCGCGGCAGGCTCCTGCCCCTCTTTATCGCGCAGCTCCTGTACAATTTCATAACCCAGAGTTTCTACACCTGCGATACCAAAGGGGGTATAAAGAGAAGCATTAAAAAACCCTGTATCTTCCAGCACTTTAAGAAAAGTATAAAAAAGTTCTGGACCTACTGTAAGCTGTAAAACTTCAGCACCGTAAGCTTCACACTTTCTACCTTTTTCCAGAATCTCGGGCTGACCCCGTCCCTGACTATCATAAACTTCCTGGACAATAATAGAATCCAGATTGCGGATATTAGCCTGAGAAGCTACTGCCGCTCCATAGTTTCCACTGGTGGCAGCAACCACCCCCGGATATCCCTCCTGCTGGGCATGATATACAGAGACTGAGGCCCTTCTGGGTTTATAACTGCCGGAAGGATTGGCAGCTTCATCTTTCAGAAAAATCCGGGCTCCCTTACCTGGAGGTGAAAGTTCCCTGGCCAGAGCAGTTAAATTGTTCAATTCCAGCAGCGGTGTCCGTCCTACCCCGGCTTCTTCCTGAATACTACGTACTTCATCCAGTTCATAACCGGCTTTTTCCATCATGGCCTCATAATCAAATATTAGTTCATTACGGCGAAACTGATCATAATCTATTCCTACAGCTTTTTTCATTATCTGATTGCGGCGCTCCATAACCTCTTCATAATCATCAACCGGCATTACTTATTCCCCCCTTCAGATCTAATTATTTCTCTTAATTCCTGTCCAATCGGCAAAAGCTCCGGTACCGGGGGGCCATAAACATGCTCATATGAGGGTTCAGGGTCATGCAAAATTCCTTCATATTTATGGCCTAGAACTGTTTCAATTTCAGCCTTTTCACCCTCTTCCACCGGTGAAGTTAAATACCCTTTAACTTTCATTTCCAGCGGCACCTCGGCAGTATCATCCGGAACCTGTGGGGCCCTATTGCCGGCTTCCAGCACAGTTCTACGAATTTCTACCCAGCTGCCAGCAGAAATCTTTTCACCCATTTTCTCACCCCTCTGAAAAAATTTAGATTAAATTAGTGACGTTTCCCAGCATTGCTCCAGGCACAGGCAAATCAGCCATTGTCTGCAGACCAGAATCCGCTCTTATGACCTGAGGAATCATATTAATTGTCACGGCCATAGTGCCTTTGCCACCGGGAATTTCAGGCTTTATAGCCATATCCACACCGGGATCTCCTATTATTTTAATATAATCTCCTGTATCTACACCTGCTTTTTCTGGATGAATCTGCTGAGGATGTTTAAGCACAATAACTTCTTCCCCCTCAATATAACCTCTGGCAATATGTTTACAGCCAGCTACCATACCTGGTTCAACAGTAACATGTTCAGTTTCACGATGGGTATCAGATACTATTGGTTCCCGGCTTTCTTCCACTCTGTCAAGATCCCAGCCCAATCTGTCGGCGACCATATATATCGATTCTTTGAAACCTATATGTCCAACTATTTTACCCGATTCAACCCCATTTTCAAATTCCTCTACAGTTGTTCCTACTCCCTGAGTTTTCATAACAGTAGGACCAAAAGGAGAAAGGTCATTTACACGAGAAGCCTCAATTTTTTCTACAGTAGAACAGGCTCCAGTAAGATTGATTATCAGCAGGTCAAGTACAAAACCAGGATTGATACCGGTGCCCAAAACAGTAACATTATTATCCCGGGCTAATTTGTCGATCTCTTTTGTAAATTCACTGTCACCTGCCTGCGGATAAGCCATTTCTTCTGCAATAGAAATTACATCACATTTAGATTTGATAGCTAATTCAAGTTCTTCTTTTACATCCTGCAGAAAAGAACTGGTGGCATTGAGCACAATATCTACATCTCCATCTAAAGCTTCTTGCGGATCGTTAGTTGCCTTAGCTCCTAACTCATAATCCAAACCAATTAATTCCCCTAAATCTTTTCCTGCTTTCTTTTCTCGGCTGGCAATACCGCCAACAATTTCGATGCCTTCTTTTTCGGCCAGCATTTCACCCATACCGCTGCCCATAGAACCAAGACCCCACAGCACAACTTTGATGTTTTTCATTGTTATCCCCCTTTTATTATTTCGTCATTGCTTAAAATTTTTCAATATATAATAAGATACTAACCACTTAGGTAGTCAATAATTATTATAATGCTTATAAATACATTTTGCAAGGCAATTTATATAGTTGAATCTTTTAGACTCTCTTCATAGTGCTTAATATTAGAAAAGAGCTTATTTTTGTAACTATCTTTCGAACTAAATTTACATAAAAAATATTTTAAATACCATTAATCATAAGTTCACGAGCTGAATTAAACAAAATTTTTACACCCAGGGGCATAATTGCCTCATCAAAATCAAAACGGGGGTTATGGTGAGGAGCATCAATATTTTTTTCCTCATTTCTTCCTCCCAGCCAGAACATAGTTCCCGGTTTTTCTGCTAGAAAATAGGCAAAATCTTCCCCTCCCATAGTGGGTTCAGATACTTCTACCACATTATCTTCACCCGCAATTTGCTTTGCCTGATTATTTACAACTTCAGTAACTTTTTCATCATTATTTAAGGGGGGATACAAATTTCTATAATCCAACTTATAATCAACATTATGAGCCTGACAGATGCCAGAAACAACTTCTTTAATTCTTTTTTCCAGTTCTTCACGAATTTCTCTATCCAAAGATCTAACAGTTCCTTCCATTTTAACCCTGCCAGAAATAACATTGCGGCGATCGCCGCCTTTAATTTTCCCTACAGTGATAACAGCAGGATCTACCGGATCAATAGAGCGGCTGACAATATTTTGCAGGCTTTGAATAATTTCGCTGGAAATAACCACTGCATCTTTTCCTTCGTGAGGACTGGCACCGTGGGAACTTTTACCTCTAACTTCTAAATCGAACTCATCAATAGCGGCAAAACTAGAACCAGATTTTACACCAATACAGCCAGCTTTTTCGTTACTCCAGATATGCAGGGCTAACATATAATCAACATCAGGTTCTTCCAGCACTCCGGCATCAATCATAGGTTTAGCTCCACCGGGACCTTCTTCAGCAGGCTGAAAAATAAATTTTATACTGCCAGGAAGAAAATTTTCCAGTTCTTTGGCCAGCATAGCAGTACCTAAAGCCATTGCTACATGCCCATCATGTCCACAGGCATGCATACAATTCTCTATACGGGAGCTATATTCATGATCATTCTTTTCCTGTATAGGCAAAGCATCCATATCAGCCCTTAAACCCACCACCGGTCCTTCATTTTTCTCTCCTACAAGAGCCGTAATTCCTGTTTTAGCAATCCCGGTTTCGTGCTCTATTTTCCATTCTTCCAAAACTGAACTTACTAAAGCTGCAGTTTTAGTCTCCTGAAAAGCCAGCTCTGGATAGCGATGTATTTTACGCCTTATCTCCACCATTTTAGGTTCGATATTATTTAAAACTGATTCTAATTTATCCTTCATCATTCTTTTCCTCCCTATTACAGACCTAAAAATCAAAAATATATTTTATCCAATAAATTAGGGGGGCTTTCGCCCCCCATTATCTTTCATTCTATAATTTTTTGTTTTTAGTGAGAAAATGTTTCCAGCACTTCTTCCACAGGGGTATATTCCATGTCAAAAGCATCAGCAACTGCTTTATATGTTACTTCACCCTGATAGGTGTTTAAACCTTTGGCAAGTCCCATGTCTTCCAGCATGGCTTTCTCATATCCTATATTTGCCAGCTTTTTGGCATAAGGAATAGTGGATTTGGTGAGACCAAAAGTGGAAGTGCGGGCTACTGCCCCGGGCATATTTGCAACACAGTAATGAACTACCCCATGTTCTACATATACGGGATCACTATGAGTTGTTGCTCTAGAAGTCTCGGCTATACCTCCCTGGTCAATTGCTACATCAACAAAGACTGAACCGTCTGGCATGCCCTTAAGCAATTCCTCAGTAACAAGTTTAGGTGCCTTAGCACCGGGAATTAAAACAGCACCTATCAACAGATCAGCCTGAGAAGACTCCGCATGCAAATTATATTCGCTGGACATTAAAGTTTTAACTCGACCCTGAAAAATGTCATCAATGTAACGCATCTGTTCTTCACTTTTTTCCAGAACTGTTACATCGGCTCCCAGTCCTACAGCCATCTTAGTGGCATTCAGCCCAACGGTACCCCCGCCAATAACTACAACTTTACCGGGTTTGACTCCTGGAATACCGCCTAATAACACACCATTTCCACCCTGTGGCTTTTCTAAAAATCTGGCTCCGGCCTGGGTAGCCAGACGTCCCGCCACCTCACTCATAGGAGTTAAAAGTGGGAGATTACCTTCTTCATCTTCTATTGTTTCATAAGCTATAGAGGTAATATTTTTTTTACACAAAACCTCGGTCAAATTTTCAAAAGCTGCGAGATGTAAGTAGGTAAATAAAATTTGTTCTTCCTGTAAAAGTTCGTATTCTTCAGGCAGAGGTTCTTTCACCTTCATTATCATATCAGCACGTTCAAAAATTTCCGCAGGCTCATCCACCATTTCAGCACCTGCATCAATATATTTTTCATTAGAAATTCCGCTGCCAACACCACCATCAGTTTCGACCATAACTTCATGCCCATCATCTTTTAAAGCTTTAACTCCACTGGGGGTAATAGCAATTCTGTTTTCACTGTCCTTAATTTCTGCTGGCACACCAATAATCATTTTAATAAAAACCTCCCTTTCTTAGTTAT
>CAYOFJ010000054.1:0-10548 GCA_964403065.1 uncultured Halanaerobiaceae bacterium
AGACAGACAGAGGCATGTTCCATGTATATACCGGTGATGGCAAGGGCAAAACCACGGCTGCCCTCGGACTCAGTATAAGAGCGCTGGGGGCAGGTAAAAGTGTCTTTTTTGCTCAATTTATAAAAGGGAAAGATTACAGTGAACTTGATGTCCTGCAGCAATTAGATAATATAAAAATAAAGCAGTTTGGGCGGAGGTGTTTCATACGCGGAGAGCCGGAAGAAGAGGATATAAGGCTGGCCCGGGAGGGGCTGACTAAAGCTGCTGAAATTTTACAGTCCGGAAAATATGATCTGGTGATACTGGATGAAGCCACTATCGCCCTCCATTATGAGCTGTTTTCGCTGGAGGAACTTATGCAGGCTGTGGAAAACCGCGATGACCGTGTGGAAGCCGTGGTGACAGGCAGGTCCGCCCCCGAAGAACTCATAGAGGAGGCTGATCTGGCAACTGAAATGAATAAAGTAAAGCATTATTTTGATCGGGATATTCCCGCCCGCAAAGGAATTGAGAAATGAAACTCAGATATAAATAATCATTAAATATATATATAATATATTTCCAAAACTACATATTTAATACTGCTCTCTTTAAGTCAGTTGACTAATGTGAAAAATTTTATTATAATACTAATGGAAAAAGCTCAAAATAAAAAATATTTTTTTCTGAAACCGGGAGTTATTGCTGCAGGCGTAAAGCCGTTGGGTAGTAACTCCCTTTTTCTAGGAGTACTTACTTATAATTTAAACTTATCCGGGAGGGATAATAATTGATTAACAGAAAAGCGCTATTTGGCACCATTACAGTGCTGGTATTGGCGATGGCTTTAGTATTTGCCGGAGCTGTTGGGCAGGCGGCCGATCATAATCTTACTATCCTTAGTACTACAGACATCCATCAGTACATTTTACCCTATGATTATATGGCAGATGCTCCCGATGAAGGGATTGGATTTTCCAAGGTATATTCCCTGATCGATTTCTATGAAAGGGAAGTAGCCGAAAATTCTCTGCTTGTCGATGCCGGTGATACGATTCAGGGCAGCTTAGTAGGTGTATATGAATCACAGATTGAGCCCCTGGAAGAGGGAGAAACTCAGACCATTATAGAAATTTTCAATGAAGCAGGCTATGATGCTGCAGCAGTCGGCAACCATGAGCTGCAGGATTATCCCATGTGGTTCTTTGAGAGGGCTTTAGAAGGATCAGAATTCCCCTGGCTGGCTGCTAATATCAAAATGGATGATAATCCTGATGAACATTATGTAGATCCTTATACAGTAATTGAAAAAGATTTGGGAGGCGCAACCTTAGATGTAGGTGTTATAAGTTTTCTGCCTCCACAGACTATGCGCTGGGGTAGTGAACATCTGGAAGGCAATGTAATTATTGAAGATATCATGCCTACTGCCGAAGAATATATTCCTGAACTAGCAGAGCAGTCCGATATTGTGGTAGTTGTAGCTCATACCGGTATTTCCGATGCGCCTGTAGATTCCTATGATGCCCGGGAAGATGCCGGTTATTATCTGGCTCAGATAGATGAAGTAGATGCCATGGTATTAGGCCATGACCACAATCATTTTCCCGGTAATTATGAAAACATCGAAGGTATAGACAATGAAGAAGGTACAATTCACGGTGTACCTGCTGTCATGCCCGGATCCTGGGGAGATTCTCTGGGTATAATCGATTTAGGTCTCAGCCAGGAAGACGGCAGCTGGGATGTAGTAGAACATGATGTAAGAGTTAGCGGTATAGATGAAGATGTACCTTCACATCCTATGGTAGAAGATATGGCTCAGGATATACATGAAGATACTATTGACTATGTAAGGACACCTATTGGAGAAACTGAAACCGATATCACTTCCTACCTGGCTCGCGTACTGGATTCTTCTGTAACTCAGATAGTTAATGATGCTCAGCTGTGGTGGGCTGAACGGGTATTTGCCGAAGGTGAATACTCTGACCTGCCTATCCTCTCTGCAGCGGCACCCTTCCAGGCCGGACGCGAAGATGCTGAATACTTCACTGAAGTCTGGGAAAATGGTGTCACTATCGGTAATGTTACTGACATCTATATTTATGATAATCAAATAAGGGTTATGAAAATAAATGGTGAAGAAGTAATAGAATGGCTGGAAAGAAGTGCTGAAAACTTCAATCAAATAGATCCTGATTATGATGGTGAACAGGAGCTGCTTGACCCCGGCTTCTCCGCCTATAACTACGATGTCATTGAAGGCATCAACTACGAAATCGATGTAACTCAGCCAGAAGGTGAACGCATTGTGAATGCTACCTATGAAGGGGAACCACTTTCTGCTGATCAGGAATTCCTGGTTGTAACCAATGACTATCGCGCCGGTGGTGGTGGCAATTTTGCCCCAACAGTAGAACAGGATCCAGTTTATGCTCCTTCCGGCGAGGTAAGCAGAGAACAGATAATTACCTATATAGAAGAACACGGTACAGTCAATCCTCGTCCAACCTATAACTGGAATATAAAGCCCTTTGAACCGGCCGGTACAGTAACCTTCCGTTCCCATCCAGATGCCATGGAATATATAGAAAAGTATAATATTCCCGGCATCGAACAGCTGAGAATAGATGACCATGGCATGGGAGTTTACGAAATCGATGTGACTGAATCCATAACTGAATAATTAATATAGAATTAATTGTAGCATTTGATAAAGGGGCACCACTAAGCGGGTGCCCTTTTTTATCTCTGTTTTATTGATTTCTTTTAATTTTTGAATTTTCAGCAAACGTTATGTTATCGCTAGAAATGAGGGTTCTATATGATTATTGAAGTTAATGGTGAGGAAATTGAGATATTTTCCGGAGCCCGGGTGAAAAATGTCATCATGAAATATTCGCAGGAAGAATATGAAAAAATTAAAGCCGGTGAAAAAATTGTTGAAGACAAATATGGCAACCAGGTTATGCTTAGTGGTGAGTTAACAGGAAGAGAAAAGCTTAAAATAGTAAAAAAATAACTGGGATCACGAGCTGGCTGAAGGTGAAGTAATAGGCAGCACAGAAGTAGAGCTGTCTTCTGCCAACAGACTTGCCGGATCTACTACAACGTTGACATTCTCCCCGTCGATTACATCAGGAAGGCTTTCTCGGCAAAGTTTGTGAGCGGAATTGAAATGAATATTAAGTTGAATATTCAATTATGGCGAACAGTGATTTTACGTAATAGTCATGCTGGTTATACTGCAGATCATTTTTGGCGATTATGTCATCGGGAAAAGTTAGCGATTCCTTCTGAATCATATTTTTGCCGTCTTCTATTTCTGAGGTTATTTCTGATATTATTCGTTCGCTGAAAGTCTCCCGGCCTTCTATATCAGTCAGGGGCAAAAGAAAAATATATTCAAACTCACCGGTGTAGAAAAGCCTGTCTATATCTCTTATTTTTGCGGTAAGCTGCGATTTAAATTTATTGATTTTTGTGCGCTCAATTTTTTGGCTATAAGAAATTTTTACCAGGGAAAATGAGTCTTTAGATCTTATTGTCCTGCTTACTTCCAGAGATACTGCTGTTTTGAAAGCATTTAAATCATTTCCACGTTCCTGGTTTTCGATAGTTTTTTTGGTTTCAGCCGGTTTTTTCTCAGCAGAAATAGTGGCATTTACTTTTTCCAGCAGTGTCTTTTTATCAAAAGGTTTGGTCAGAAAATTTGCAGCCCCCAGTTTTACAGCCCTTTTCACCAGATTTTCTCTGGCTTCTGCGCTCATGGTAATAGATTTTATCTGCGGATAATTTTCCGTGAGGTATGACAGCAGTTTAAAGCCATCTTCTCCCTGTAAATTTATATCAATCAGTGCTAAATCAATATTTTGCAGACCTATCTCCCGGGAAAATTGATTCTGTACAACAGGTCGAATGGCAGCAGCCGTAAAAACATCAAAACCTTCAGCTGTCAGCATTTTTTCCAGTTTTATCCTCACCATGTTTATATCATTCACAATTAAAATATTCATTTTAGCCCCCCTGAGTTAAGCGCACATCATTTCGGCAAATTTTTCGGCTAGCCCGGGATCAAATTGGCCTCCGGCACAATTACTGATTTCTTTTAAAGTTTCTTCTTTGGTCATGGCTTTTTTATAAGGTCTACCGGAGGTCATGACATCATAGGCGTCAACTATGGAAATTATTCGAGCCATAAGAGGAATTTCTTCGCCCTGTAGTCCCTGCGGGTAACCACTGCCATCCCAGTGTTCGTGGTGAGCCAGAATATAATCAGCTACTGGGGCAAATTCTTCCGAGGCAGAAGCTATTTTATACCCCCGTTTCGGGTGTTTTTTAATTATCCTCCACTCCTCTTCGGTCAGGTCCCCCGGTTTTGTTAATATTTCTTCTGGTATAGAAGTTTTACCTATATCGTGTAAAGTAGCCAGGAGCGATAATTTATTGAGATCTGAATTGGTAACTCCTATTTTTTGACCCAGGTTGTGAGCAAGTTCTGTCATTCTCATGGCATGTTCTTTGGTTTCATCGCTTTTGGCGCCCAGAGTATTTAACAATCCCTTTACCATGCGATTCTTGCGGCTTTTTTCACTTACCAGCTTATCCTGCAGCATGCTGTCATCGGCTTTTTTCAGTGCCTTGTTTATATCCTGCGCGGGATTTGATTTGGTGCTGACGCCCATCCCCAATGCTACGGGAAGCTCATTATTGATGGTCGCTCGCGATTTTTCTTCGATTCTTTCCAGCACATCATGGGCAATTTCATTACTGGTTTGGGGTAGAACAATCACAAATTCATCTCCTCCATAGCGGACTAAAATATCATTATCTCGGATCACACTATTGAGTATTTTGGCGGCTTTTTTCAAGACTTCATCACCTTTATCGTGGCCAAAAGTATCATTAATGATCTTAAGACCGTTAATATCAACCATAATTATGCTGATCGGCAGCTGTTTATATCTATCGAGATTTTTTATTTTTCGGGAAAAATATTTGCGGTTATATAATCCGGTAAGTTCATCATGATACGTCTTGAATTTTAACTCCTGCTCCTTCTTTTTTCTTTTCGATATATCTTCATATATTATATAACCTCCCATAACTTTGTCGTTAACTGTTATAGGTACAGTTTTTATAAACACTTCTATTGAACTGCCGTTTTTGGTATATCGGGTGACTTCGGCAGAAATCTGTTCTCCCTGCAGAAGTTTATCTGTCCAGGATTCTTCTACGGAATTTTCCCTGTTGGCTATTCTTAAAACCGCGTCTACATTTTCGCCTTTTATATCTTCCTGTTTATATTTAAAAAGATGTTCAAATTTTTCGTTCACGGCAAGTATGCTGGCTTCCATATCGATTGTTATAATGGCATCGGGTAAATTATAAAACAGCGATTCCAGTCTTTCTTTTTCCTGTTTTAACCTTTCTGCAAAATAGATTTTTTCCAGAGCAGCTGTGGCATGAGCTGTCAGCAGTTCGGCCAATTCCAGATCATTATCTGAGAAAGCGTTCTTTTTCTCGCTTATAGCCTGAAATACACCTAATTTGCCCATAGGCACACTAATGCCAGAGTTATAATAATTTTTTAGCGGAGCAGCTTCCGGATTATTCTGTATATCAGTCAGCAGAAAGCTTCTATTTTCTTTAAAAGTTTTGGCTGCTATACTTTTTTCGGATAATTTTCTTTCAACTTCTTCTGCTTCACCGGTAGAAATTTTGGTAACAAGCTTATCGTCCTGGATGAGGCTAATATTACAAAAATTAAACCCGAGAATTTCTCGGGCAGCCTGATAAATTTTCGGCAGGATTTCAGCTTCGGAACCAGTGTTTTGCAGATCAAAAGTCAGCTCCTGCAGTTTTTTTATTTTGGCTTTTTGATTTTTCAGCTCATGATTTAGCAAAATATTATTCAGCTGGTTTTCAATTGACAGTTTGAATTCATACAGCAAATTTTTTTCTTGGGCTGTAAATTCATGAGGACTACTGCCAGCTACACAGATAGTGCCAAAAATTTTCTGCTCTCCCGGGTCAAATATAGGGATACCTAAATAGGAGATGAATCCCATTTTAAAATCCTGGCTGTCCTGCCATTCTTCCAGCTGACGGGCATTATTTATTTCCACCATTTCTTCTCTAACAACTGTCTCCCGACAGTAGACCTCATCTAATTCTATGGTTTCACCTTCCGCTATTTCTATCTCTTGCTTCTGGCCAGTTTTTAAAATTTTTAGTTTATCCTGGTTTACGCGGGTAATAAAGCCGGCAGTCATACCCTGCATTTCAGCCAGCAAATTTACAATTCTACTCCAGTTTTCCCTGATCTCCCGGGGTATTTCTAACTTATTACTGATATATTTATCTCCATTTTCATTCATGACAACACCTCTTAAAAAGAAAATATAGTGGCAGTGAACTCTGTAAGCTATTTTGCGAAATCCAGACCTAAATAGTATATTTTATCTATATATATACTATAATTTTACTACTAAATTTTTAAAAAAGCAAATTATTGTACATAATTTTCTTTATTCTTAGCAGCTGTGAAGTGCTCAAATTTTTGCCTCCCGTTTGCTTTGTTGATTTAAAATTTTGGAAGTTATTCAAATTTCTCTGTTAAAATTCGCTATATATTTGAAAGCTAAAGCTGTTTAACCTAAGCACCGAAAAATTTACTGTGAGCTAAGCCGAATAGCTTCCAATTTTAACTAAATATCTAGATAATCTTTCGCTCCCTCTTCCAGTTTAACTCCCAGACCATCAGCTCCTCTGTTAACATAGTTGAAATAGGAAACCACCTGATTCAGATCATGAATATCTCTATCGCTTAATCCCAATTCTCGCAAAGTTTCAATATCATCTTCAGATATACTCGCAGGTTTTTCCGTCAATTTAACTGCATAATCCAGCATAGTTTTAGTTTTCTCAGAAATATCGGCCTCTCTATAATCATCGATAATATCCCGGATCAATTTTTCTTCTCCGGTTTCTTTGTGGAGCGCCGCTCCATGATGATTAACTCAGTAGTGACATTCATTTACATTTGAAACCACTGTTGCTATCATCTCTCTGACACTGCGGGATAGATTGGACTTGCCGTACATGATAGCTTTGTACAATTTTACATGACCGCGCAAAACTTCTGGATTTAAACTATGCTTCTTCAGTACTTCTGGGATGTCGGCATTTTCGTCCGGTTTAATTCTGTCATAAATTTGTTTTAACTTGCCTTCGGCTTCTGTTCTGTCAATTGTCTTAATCCAGGTCATTTTTTGCCCCCTTTTGTCTTTAAATTAGCTGAAATGAAATGCTGGATAGTTGTTTGTTCTAAATTGTCGAGCATTTTCTAAAAGCCTTTCTCCAGCACTGAAATTATGAGACAATCAGGATGTAGGCTGCAGCCTCTCTCTTCATAATTTCAATTTAATTTAGAGTAACACATAAAACCATTAATTTAAATACAAATTTCATCTAAAATATGTTATATTTTAAGTGAATCTAAACATAAATTTGAGAGGGTGTAAATAGTGGAATTACTGGAATATTTGACGGAAGATGTGGATTTAAGGGAAAAAGTAATTCTGGATGCGGCTTTAGGTAGAGGTAAAGCCACCAGCCACTGGGCGGAAAAGGTTCATGCAAGCGGTGGGGACAGCCGCATTATTGCTGTGGATAAGGAAATACCCGTGCAGAATCGCAAAAATGTGAAAGAAATACTGGGGGAATATCAGAAATATGTGGAAATGAAAGAAGCAAACATTTTTGCTCTGGATTTTTTGGCAGATAATTCTATAGATATTGTTAACTGTCATGATACAATCATCTTTCTTAACAATAGACCTCTGCAGCTGCTGCAGGCTTTACAGGAATTTAAGCGGGTGCTAAAAACAAAAGGAAAACTTATTATTACTTCTGAATTGCCTGTTGATTATCCTGACAATCCGGAAGCTGAAGGAGAATGGAGACGCTGGACATTGCTGGAATTGGTACATATTTTATCGGGAGAGGATTTTGCCAGCTTCCCCCGTCCCCGGGAGCTAAAACCGGCACTAAATATGCTGGGATTTTCGGTTTATGAAGAGAGAATTTTTTCCGGAGAAAAGAACAAAGATAACTATCTACTGCCGCTGGAAGAAACGCAGGAAATAGTTGAAGATAAACTATCAGAACTTTCCTGGCCCTGTCTTAAAGAACCTCTGCGACGGTCACTGGAAAAAATTTGTGCTGAAATTAAAGAGGAAGGATACTTAAAAGCTCCGAACAAATTTGTCTTAAAAGCTGAGCTATTATAGCTATTAGTGTTAGTATTAACTATGAATAAAATAGCAGTCGAAGTCAGGATTGCAATTTCTTGCCCGGGGAACTGACCCGGGCTGTGAATAATTCTCTTTAAAAATGTGAGGAAGTAAGTTAGATTGCTTTAGACATAGTAAATAGCTCAATTAAGGAGCTAAAATATCAGGACGTCTTGTAAGAGCATTACAGTCGTTTATTAAGATATCAGAACCATGCTAATCCATTTGCATTTAATCTCACACCGGGTTATAATGAATTCAAAGATAGTGAAATATTTAATTTATTTTAACTGCTGCTGAAAAAATCTTGAGATTAAGTTTGCTGTTTAATAGCTCCGCAGAACTGCAAATATGCCTCTTAGGGCAGCAAAAATACCTGGAATATTCGATTTACACATAAATTTTTTAAAAATAATTATTAATAACTGTAAAATTCTACTTATTAATTACTTTTTGTTTTTAAAATCTGTAGGTTTAGCCTCTAATTTGAAATTTTTTTCACAATTTTTGTGATTATAAGAACAATATCACCGGGAGGTGGAAAATAATGAAAAGATTTAAGACACTGGAGATCGGCTTATCGATGGTGATTGTTTTGGGTTTGTCATTGTTTCTGACTTTGGGCATGGTTCAGGCTGAAGACTCTACTGATACCGTTGAATTTGCAGATCCTGCTCTGGAACGAGCTGTGAGAGAAGCGGTGGACATAGACGAGGGTCCGCTCTGCTCTGATAAAGTTGCTTCTCTTAAGTGGTTTAAGCCTCATGACAGAGACATAGAATCTCTGGAAGGCATAGAACAGCTGGAATCGCTGGAAAGGCTGGAGCTTAACGGCAACGAAGTTGAGGATATAACTCCTCTGATCCGGCTTGATAATTTAAGCTGGCTTAACTTAAAGGGAAATAATGTCGCCGATATATCTGCTCTTGAGGAGCTGTCAGAACTTAAGTTTCTTTACCTGGCCCGGAACGATATCACGGATATCAGTTCTCTGGTCGAGCTGGAAAATCTGCTGCTGCTGGATTTAAGCCATAATCAGCTGGCTGATATTGACCCTCTGGCTGAACTGGAAAATTTAACAGTACTGCAGCTGGAGCACAATCAGATAGCAAATATTAAACCTTTGAGTGAGCTGGAAGAGCTGGTCATACTTAATGTAAACTATAATCGGGTACAGGATATTTCTCCTCTAATTGGTCTGGAAGAGCTCAGAAGTCTGCATGCTATGGGCAATGATATAGAAAATGCAGGCCCTTTACGGTATCTGCATAATTTGCGAGAAATGTGTCTGGAAATTTCCAGCTAAAACTATTATAATTTGTAGTAAGAATAAAAAAGCGGTCTCCTGAGTCGGAGACCGCCAACCCCTTTGAGTTACTGTTTTGCCTCGAGAAGCTGCCCTTCTCGAGGTTTTTTTCTTTCTTATTTAATCTATATTTTTTGTTTGTTTATATTGATTTTTTTATATTGCCTGTTATTGTCTTAGGTTTTAGTTCTGGTGTCTGGTTCTTTATCATTAGTCAGCAGGCTGGCACTGACTTTGCAGGCAAGGCTGCCCGGCAGACAGTATTTTAAGGCCTTGAGGAGATAAACCATGCCTCCCGGCTGGGGTGAACGCGAAAGTTCAAAGCGTTCACTTTTATCGGGCAATACATAGATAACGTGCAGTCCGTCTAATTCTTCTTCGCCATAAACCTGCCAGTCAGGGTCTTGAGCGCTGATTTGCCGGGCCCGTTCTAACAGATTTTCTCTTTCACCATAAATTAAGGCTTCGTTTGAACAGGATGCTACACAGGAAGGCTCAAGATCATTTTTTACTCTTTCAATACAGAAGGTGCATTTTCTGGCTGTGCTCCCCAGATGAGGCACGTCAAAAGGACAGGCCTCCTGGCACATACCGCATTCCACACAGTCATCTCTATCGATAATGACAAAGCCTTCTTCCGTCCTTTTTATAGCATCGACAGGACAGATGTCGATACAGGCAGCATCATTACAGTGCACACAGGAACGGCGACTGAAAGCCCAGTTTACATTGTCTTCGGTTTCCCATTCGTTGAACTGTACTAAATTCCAGGTTTTCGAGGAGAGATCTGCGGGATTTTGATAGCTGCCGGTGTCGGCAAAACTGGTTTCTTCTGCCGGCAGTTCATTCCACTGTTTGCAGGCTGTTTGACAGGCTCTACAACCCATGCATTTTGTTACATCATTTAATATCGCCATTTCAGTCATTAGTTATCGCCCCCCTTGCGAATGTCGCATAAAAAGG
>CAYOFJ010000055.1:0-10545 GCA_964403065.1 uncultured Halanaerobiaceae bacterium
ATGACCATGTGTACAACATAAAAGAGAGTGAAGAAAAATTTGAAAAGATGTTCGATGAGTTTGCATAATAAATAATTTTTGCAAATTTAATAGCATCAAGGGGGGGTAAAATGAAGGAAAGATTGCAGATTAGTCAGTCGCGGCTGGAGGAGATTAATGAACTCTTTCTTGATATTGACAATGATTTGATAACAGAATTATTAAGAATTGTAGGCAAGTATGGTACACCGGAAGAGATTAATGCTAAAGCCAGAGAGGCCAGAGATCTGGATAATTTGCTGGAGCGTTTAAAAAAATTAGACTCTCCTTATTATGAAGATTTAAAATGGCTGATTGCAGAAAGGGATAAAGGTTCATTTGTTTCTATCTCTGATTATCGCCAGAATATATTAGGGGAAGAAGCTAAAACTCAATATTTTGCAGAAGATAGGGCAGTTACGCTGGAAATAAGTGCCCTGCAGTTTTTTCCCTGGTTAATTAGTCAGGCAGAGCAGGCCATAGAAAATGAGGAGGTTATGCCCGGACGCTACATTCGGGTAAGAAGTATGAAAGAACAGGAGCAAGACAAAGGGGATATTCTGGCTGTAGCGGCTGCTATGCAGATTATCGGGGCCAGTTATGTAGAAACTTTAGATACCAACGGAACTGATGGGTCCAATGTGCATTTAAATGCTGAAAATCCTCTGGAAACTATTACCGGCTATTTTGGCGGTATAGGCATGCCCAATGAGTATGCTCTTAACTGGGTGGATGAGCTGCTATATTATTACACCAATTACGGCATCGATCAGGTTTTAAATGCCAATTCGGGAACTGTGCTGCTGGGATATATTCTCTACAAATTGGGCATAGATATCACCTTCAAAATTTCAGTCTTTCTGGGGAATGACAATCCATTTGCGGTTTATTGGACTTTAATGATGGCTAAGCTGCTGGCCAGAGAAGATGGATCAACTCCTTTAGTGGGCTTCAATCTCAGCAATTCGGTAAATGTCAGAACTTTAAAAAGAGCCGCTAAAATAAGGAAACAGATGGGTCTGGAAAATAATGTGCGGCTTGAACATCATATAATTGAAACTCGCAAAAGCATAGTTCGCCAGCCATATAACAGAAGAGATGATTTATTAGAGGTGGCGGAAGAAGTCCCCAATATTGCTGCCAAGCATGAAGGAGGAGAAATTGAGGTAGAAAAAGAAAGGGAACATCCTTCTGACATTTTGGATTATTTCCGCCCAAAGGAAGAAATAGAAGCAGCGGGAGAGATGGAAGCCCTGGAAAGAAATTATCTGGATAAACATGAGGCTGTTAATAAAACAGCTGAAGCTTTGACCAGAGAAGGGCTGTCATTTATTCCTGCTCAAAAGTTACACCGCAGATGAAAAAGCTGCAGAGAGCCCAATTTTCTAAATACTTAGTATTGGAATCTATAAAACACTGTTCACGGGAAATTTTTCCTATATTTGGGTTTAGTTTTCGGCTAAAAAATAGTGCTTCCTTCGCGAAAGCTCTTCCATGAGCTTACGCTCAGCCCGGCACATCCTGAGCCGGGGCCACTATTTTTTGGCCAGGGAACTGACCCGAGTTACGAAAAATTTCCAGTATCACATAGCTTCATAGATCCCAATACTTTATAAAATCCGACAATAAAGTTATAAGCAACATTGTTTATAAAGTATATATAGCAACATAATCAATTATTTGGAGAAGACCAATTTTCATAAAATTATATTTCGGACATTTATTACCCCGGGTTGGTGACTGTGGTTAAGGCTGGGTATTTATCAAGGGGGTAGTAAATGTCTCTTTTTTTTTATTTTCCGCTGCTATTTGCGGAGGTGAAAATCAGGTGATATAGTGTTGTTAAGCTGTTTCCTACAAATTGGAAGGAGAATACCGGAAAAAATGTAAGAGAATTGATTTAATTTGATCTAACTAGTTTCACATCATTTAATAAAACTGTTAAGTGAGTGAGGGGGTAGGGCAAATGAATTTAGATAAACTGCTGGCTCAGTCCTGGATACCTGACTTCCTGCTCAGGTGGGGAGTGAGAAGGAGATTAGAAAAACTGATTAAAAAACAGAAAATCGCTGATATAGAAAAGCGGCAGCAATATAAAGCTGATTTTGTGGAAAAATTGAAACAGCAGGCCATAGCAGTCAAAACTTCTGCAGCCAATGAACAACATTATGAGTTACCACCAGCTTTTTTCACAGAAATACTGGGTGAGCGGCTTAAATACAGCTGCTGCTTCTGGGAAGAGTCTCTGTCTCCGGCCGAAGCCGCCGGTCAGCTGGACCAGGCTGAGGAAGAGATGTTAGAATTGACCTGTGATAGAGCTGAGCTGGAAAACGGACAAAAAATTCTTGACCTGGGCTGTGGCTGGGGAAGTTTGAGTTTTTATATGGCTGAAAAGTATCCCCGGAGCGAGATATTTGCCTTATCTAACTCTTCTGCTCAGATAGAATATATAAACTCCGGGGCTGAAGCCAGAGGACTGCATAATCTTACAGCAGTCACCGCAGATATTAATACCTATAGCTCGGGGGTCAAATTTGACAGGATTGTTTCTATCGAAATGTTCGAGCATATGAGAAATTATCAGAAATTGCTGAAAAAGTTGAGCAGTTTTTTGCAGGAAGAGGGTAAGCTTTTTGTCCACATTTTTTCTCACTATACTTATCCTTTTCTATATGTGGATGACTCCAGCTCTGATTGGATGACCAGATATTTCTTTGCAGGAGGGACAATGCCCAGTCAGGACCTATTGCATTATTTTCTGGACGGATTTGCTCTTGATAGGCAGTGGGCGCTTTCTGGCAGGCATTATGAACAGACACTGGAAGCCTGGCTGTATAAAATGGATAACAGCCAGGAAAAAATCTGGCCAATTTTTCAGGAAGTTTATGAAGAAGAGGCGGAGAAATGGTGGAATTACTGGCGTGTATTCTTTCTGGCCTGCGCCGAATTTTTTGGTTATAACGCTGGGAATGAATGGTTCATATCACATTATTTATTGGCAAAGGATTGAAGAGAAGAGATCAGCCTTCAGCCTGCAGAAAATATTACTGAAAAATTAATATTCACGCTCTTGTACCTTGCTAATCCATTATAATTTTTGAATAAACTCTTCCAGCCGCTGTAGACCTTCTTTGATTTCCTCAAGAGAAGTAGCATAGGAAAGTCTGACAAATTCATCCCGCCCGAAGGCTTTTCCCGGTACTACCGCCACCTTTTGAGCCTCGAGAAGGAGGTCGGCAAATGACATCGAACCCTGGATTTCCTGATTTTTATAGCGGGAGCCGAATAAGTTTTCAATATTAACCATAGCATAAAATGCTCCATATGGTTTTGTACAGCTAATTTCAGGCATTTCATTTATTTTTTCCACCATATAATCACGGCGTTTGCGAAAAGCTGCAACCATATCATAAATGGGTTCTTTAGGGCCTTCCAGACCCGCTCTGCTGGCATACTGAGCTATGGAATTGGGATTAGAAGTAGCATGACTCTGCATATCAGACATGATTTTGATTATTTTATGCGGACCAGCGGCAAATCCAATCCGCCAGCCGGTCATAGCATAGGCTTTGGACATTCCATTAATTACGATTGTTTGATTTTTGATATTTTCTCCCAGAGCAGCAATACTCACATGTTCTTTATCTTCATATGTAATCTCTTCGTAAATTTCATCTGAAACTATCATAAATTCTTTTTCCACAGCAAGCGAAGCTATTTTTTCCAGTTCTTCCCTGGTGTAAACACAGCCAGTAGGATTATTGGGGCTGTTAAGAATGAGGACTTTTGTATCTTTGTTTACCGCTTTTTTGAGATCTTCAATATCCATTTTAAAATTATTTTTTTCTTTAGCCTCTACGAAGGTCGGAACACCTCCACCCAGCTTCACCATTTCCGGAAAAGACACCCAGTAGGGAAGAGGTATTATAACTTCATCTCCTTCATTTAAAATAGCCTGAAAAGTATTAAAAAGACAGTGTTTGGCCCCATTGGATATTATAATTTGATTCAGATCATAATTCAGTCCATTATCTTTTTTGAACTTTTTCTGCACAGCTTTTTTCAATTCTTTAGTGCCGGAGGCCGGAGTATAATTGGTATAACCTTTATCGATAGCTTCTTTTCCTGCTTTTGCTATATGTTCGGGTGTAGCAAAATCAGGTTCACCCGCTCCAAACCCTATCACCTCATGTCCCTGAGCTTTTAATTCATTAGCTTTGGCGCTTACAGCCAGTGTCAGTGATTCTTTGATCTTTTGTCCTCTTTCAGATAATTCCACAATTCATTTCCCCCTCATGTTCTTAAAAATATAAATGCAAACTAGTAAAAAAGGCTAATGTTTAATTTTTTCGTTGTAAATAATATTAAACATCAAGACTAATAATCCTTTTTTAATTTAATATAAAGAAAAGTATTGGAAGCTAGGAGGCTATGTGATACTGGAAATTTTTCAAAAACCGGGTAAGCATTATGGCCAAATAGTTGTGCCCCGGCTCAGGAAGTGCCGGGCTGAGCGAAAGCTCATGGACAATCTTTCGCGAAGGAGGCGCTATTTTTTGCCCGAAGACTAAACCTTACTTAGCTTACCGGTTAGAGAGAACAACCAGCCCAAATAAAAACACCTGCCAGTTTTCCAGCGGCAGGTGCTCTCTTTACACTATGAAAATGTCGGAATGTGTTTCCTGGTCCATAGTAATGTAAAACCTCCCGTCTACTACATAATAATTCTGATACTGTTCTGTGGCATTTTCCTGTCTGCTTCCATCTCAATAACCTGTCTTAAAAAGCATATTAGAAATTGAGGACAGAAAAGTTAAACTCCCCCCAACCTATTCCTAACTATCTTCATTTTCACCAAAAGTTACTAGCATTTTTTTCTCGGGCTCCGTCATCAATTTATATATGTTGTCTTTGGTGCTTTTGTTGACAGCCAGCAAAATATTTACTTTAGGTGCGGGCAAGGTTAAATTTTTATCTTCTTTGCCTTTATTTTGCAGGCGGGCAAAGATTTTTATACTTTCCTGACAGGGAGTTTGGGGAAGTAATACGACAAATTCAGATTTTGACCATCTGGCCAGTAGATCTTCTTGCCGCAGAGTATCCTGCAGCTTGCTGGTAATTTCCAGAATTACTTCTTTGCATTTTTTCCTGCCATTAACTTTTGAAATCATTTCCAGATTTTTTATAGTTAATCTTATCATACTTATCGGCAGCTGTCTTTGGGTATTCAAACGACTCATTTCTTTTTCCATAAAAGCTTTGCTTAAAAGACCGGTTGTCTGGTCCTGCAAAATTTCCTCTTTTGTTTTCTTTTTTTGTTGGGCTTGATTTTGTTTGTCTATATCAGTAATTTTATCCCTGTTAGAATATTTTTTTGCGGGAAGTTCGGGGAAATGAAGGATTTTGTTAATATCTGAATCATACAATTTTGAGGTCCCTCCTTTCAGTTACTTTTCGCTAAACATATTCACCAGAAATTAGCTGGTATATTTTCTCGACTTTCTTTCTCTAAAAATTCCCGCAGCTGTCTTTCTGAAACTCTCCACTTACCTGCAATTTTTCTGCTGGAAATTTCTCCTTCTTCCAGCAACTCTAAAATTTCTTCCCGGGAACGATCTAAAACTGAACATAAACCTTTGACGTCATAAATTTTCAATTGTGTTCACCTCCCTTTAGTCTTTGTGAAAGAACAGCAAGTGAAATTATGAGTATGCAGTTTATCAATTACTTCCTGGTAATTTAAATAATTTTCAGAATAAATTTTTTGGAACCTAATAGTAACATAATTAATCAATGTTTGCAACCAAATTTGTCATGTCCTTTATTGGTTTGATTAAGCCGGTGAAGGAGAATAAAGCCAAATATTGAATTAAATATTAGGACAAAAAGCCTAAAATATTTAAGTTTAAATAATACAGGTATAGATTTAAATAGATGATTTGAAGCAAATAAAATTTTTGGTGGTGTAATTTTATGAGGGAAGTTGTGATTGTTCTATTATCTTTTCTTTTGATAGCATTTATTTTAAAGGGAATTATAAAAAAGACTGAGGATGAAGAAGGTTTATTGAATAAATTAAGAGCTATTTTCGGTGATTTGCTTTAGAAATGAACCCGGGAATAACCTGTAGACTATGGTCAGAATTGCAGCTAAACTGGGCAAAGAGATGGGTTTTGAGCAGGAGAAGACTGATCTGCTGGAATTAGCCGGATATTTTCATGATATCGGTAAACTGGCTGTACCGGAGGAAATGTTATCAGAAGAAGCCCGCAGATTGTCAGGAATTAATTCAGCAAAATTAAGTATGAATTTTGTGCCCTACCTCCCTGGTGATTGTTCTGTGCGAGGGTTGTTACCTTCTGCTTTCAATAAAGCCAGAAAGCCTATCTGCTGTAATAGTGGGAGAATGCTGCTGCTGAAAGCAGCACTGTCAAACCTATTATAGCCCCCAGCCAGCGGGGCAGATTAAAACTTTCTTCCTCGCCTTTTTCATAAAAGGCAGAGTGACCATAATTATCTCGAGCTTCAATTTTATCCCACTTTAGATCTTCAGGAAACTCCATTTCTCCTTCCCTATCTGTTCTGCCCTGATATACTACTTCTTCTCCTTCATATATCTTTACGTCTATCTGCACTGCGCTGGTGCCATCATCGAAGCCTAACTTTACTTCTCCTTCTTTAACTTCTTCAATCAATAATTCGTGTGCTTCAACCGGAGAATTAAAAAATAGCAATAAAATTGCCAGCAAAATCACAGTAAAGCATCCGACAAAAAATAAGTTGAAGGGGGAAAGAGCAGAAATATTTGTTTTTACCTGCCAATTATTAATTACCTGCCAGCTGCTCATGGGGGAAAACTTCCTTTCTTGTTTTGTATAGGGTTATTATTAATAGAGAAGTTAAAACACCTTCAGCGATAATTATGGGCACATGTACCGCTGTAAGTGATAAACCTACAAATGCTGGAAACCCTGATAGATATAAAGCCAGTGATGTACCGACAATTTTCATTAAGGTTGCGAGAGCGGCGCCCAAAAAAGCTCTGACCTTCATATGTTTGTTTTTAATAAAAGGAATAGCCTTAAGCTGAAAAAAATAATGAGCTGCCAGTGCTGCCAGGGCGAAATTAAAAATATTTACTCCCAGTGTGCTAAAACCGCCATGATTAAATAATATCAACTGCATAATTAAAGAAATAGAAACCGCCAAAACTGCCAGAGGTCCCAGCAAAATACCGGCTAAACCTACAAAAGAAAAATGTACAGTTGTAGGGCCTACAGGAATGCTGAGCAGAGAAGCTATAAATAAAGCTGCTGTAATGACACTTATTTTGGGAACTTTCCGAAAAAAATTTTCTCTCGTTTTGCTATTTTTCAAACTGAAAACAATTAAACCGAACGAGCCTGCAAAACCAGCAGCCGCTATTTCAGCTTCTAATATACCGTCAGCAATATGCATAATATCCCTCTTTGTTATTATTTTAAATTTCGTGTTACTATATTATTTCTCTATAAAGCCTTTAATTCCTGCTATTTTAATAAAATTGAATTTGCTTGCAGGAACAATATAATTTTTCTAGAAACTAATAATAACACGAAATTTGAATTTGTGTTATTAAAAGGGGGATATTATGCAAAAGTTACCTATTTCACTCTCAAAACAAGCGATATTGCAGGAGATATTTAGGAAAAGTTTAATCTTATTAATTTTTGTCGCTGTTTTCTTGCTTTTTTCGGAGGCAGGTTTAGCACACTATCTGTGGGTGGAAACTCCTATGCAGGTTGAACCGGGCGAAAGTTATGAATATGAA
This sequence comes from uncultured Halanaerobiaceae bacterium, assembly GCA_964403065.1. Classification (GTDB taxonomy): domain Bacteria; phylum Bacillota; class Halanaerobiia; order Halanaerobiales; family Halarsenatibacteraceae; genus Halarsenatibacter. The sequence goes on from CAYOFJ010000055.1 coordinate 7,829, forward strand.
GTATTTTGGGGACATTTAACCGATGATCCTTCCGAAAGATCAGTGACTGAGGTCAATGTTTATTTGCTGGAACAGCCTGGTTTACTTTCACAGCTAGAGTACCGGAATGAAGAAGACTATCTTCAGGGAAAAGTTGAGCCGGAACAGTCGGGAGTGCAGCAGGTTTTTGCCGTTAGACCTGCCGGAGTTTATCAACTTTCATTGAACCAATTTACAGCCAGAGCTATAAATGTTTACGGAGAGGCAGAGGGAATTGACAGGATTTCTCCGGCAGGTTTACCGCTGGAAATCAATTTATTAAATACACCGGAAGAAATAATAGAAGGGGAAGAATTGAACCTGCAGGCAAATTATCAGGGCAAGCCTTTAGCTAAAGCCGATATAACTATGAGATCTATAGCTAATCCCGAACAAGAGGAAATTCTCACTACAGATCAGGAAGGTAGAATAGAAGAGGTTGATTCCCCAGATGAGCCCGTTTTATTTAACATTGAACATAATAAAGAAATTTCCGGAGAAAAAGATGGCTATGAATATGAGGAAATCAACCTCTATCATACGCTATTTCTGGGGCTGTGATATCGTCTTTGCCCGCTGGAAACTCGTTTGAAATGTAAAGAAGTGGTGATTTCCAGTGAACAGAGTCTTATGGCTTCCAATAATAAGCAGTTAAAATAGTTCAGGCTATAATTTCATAGAGACCATAGCCTAAAATAGCTATTAAAAAGAGCAGCAAAATCACCGTCACCGGACCCGGGAGGGCCAGAGGCGAAAAGCTTTTTTTCTGTTTGATTCTATCCTGAGCAGTGCGATACTCCTCCGATAATTCCTCTAACTGCATATCGGCATAATGCCATAATACTTCCCAGACTTTAATTTCGCGTCCATTCCTATAAACGATGGCATCCTCCATATTTTCCAGGGGGTTGCCATCCTCATCTTTGGGTTTTACCGACATAAAGGGCAGATACTTATTTATTTCGGGCAGATATTCTAATATATAGAAATCAGTTACCACCCTGTAAAGCTCGTCATTACTTCTTGACAGAGGCTCATAGGCTTCAGGGTTTTTCAGCTGGGTGCCTTCACCGGTATATTTTTCGGCTGAAAGCACCGATCTACCAGTAGGTACCGGGATATTAAAGCGGGGAATTCTAAACAGAGAAGCCCGGCGCCTATCATAGGTATATCTGAGTCCTGAAACCTGGAAGAACTGTCTTACCCCCATATATTCACTTAAAAATGAGGAGATCTCCAGTATTCTTATTACCTCGCGTTCCGTCAAATAAGCTTCCACCAGGGGATAACCGGGACGGCCGTCTTCGCCGCTGAAAAGGCTGGAGCTGGCTGCCAGCTCATAATAGCTAACCTGATCCTGTGACCAGGGCATAGTGCCGGGATTAAGTCCTCCGCGAATTAGACCATTGGCCTGAAAGGCAAAATCGACCCTGCGGTCCAAAATTTCCTGTGCGCCCAGTCTCATAGCATCGGTGAAAAAGTTGCCGAAAGGAGTATCACTATAAAGGTTTTCTTCGGAAAAGGAAAAATCCATATTGAAAGGCACGGCAAACAAGTCCTCATAACGACCGTCAGTGGTTTCGGCGGTGTAATTTTTGAGCATCTCAGTTTTTTCGGCCGTTATTGCGGCTATATTTTCATCGGCTTCAATGGAATCATCAATTTTTTCCAGATAGGCCTGGTTTCTTTTTTCATTTTTAAGTTCCAGATTATCACTGTCGGGATAATAGGTGAAATCCAGAACTCCCAGATATTTTAGATGGGCTTCGGACTGCACAATTTTGGTGTTATTAACTTCCCGGGGTTTTTCCAGTCTGGTGTGAGAATGTCCTCCGATAATAAGATCGAGACCCTCGACGTTTTGAGCCAGCTCTATATCTTCGTCTAATCCCGAATGAGTAACGGCAATTATGACATCGGCGCCCTGGTTTTGGAGTTTATTCATTATTTCATAGGCAGTATCAATTCTGTCAGCAAACTCCATCGGTTCTGTCCGGGGATTGACCAGTTCGGCGTTTTCGCCCAGCAGTCCCATAAAGCCCAGAGTTAAATCAGGAGAGACTTCTTTTATTTTAGAATTTTTGATGGCGGCTTCCTGCAGTTTATGTCCGTCAGGAATTTCCAGGTTGGATGAAATCAAGGCTGTATTTTGCTGGGCCTCTGGATAACCAGCTGTCTGCAAATAATCTGCCAATCCGTCCGGCCCATAATCAAATTCGTGGTTGCCCAGGGTAACAAGATCATAGCCTATTTTCTGCATGAGATTAAGCTCAGGTGCTCTATCTGTCAGGTTCAACCAGGAAAAGGGACTGCCTGCTTTAAAATCTCCAGCAGAGATCAGCATTACTTCTTCAGCCCAGTTTTCCCGGGCTTTTTCTTTTTGTTGAACCAGAGAGGCTAATCTTTTCATACCGCCCACGGAAGAATCAGATTTTTCCGGATGATAATCCAAAACTGAAGCGTGAGGGATCAAATGAGAGTGTTCATCATTGGTGTGCATGATAGTGAAATTCTGGGGGCCGGTTTCCGCGGAAACCCGGGAGAAAAAACTGCCTGCAATTAGCACAATCACAATAACTTTGATGATCAATGCTATTTCCGGACTCAGAATTCTGCTCATGAATTTCACCCTCCCTGAAATCATAGGCAGATAACATTTTGTGGCTGCGAAAAATTTCCAGTATCACATAGTTCTATAG
>CAYOFJ010000056.1:0-10256 GCA_964403065.1 uncultured Halanaerobiaceae bacterium
TACCTGGCCATACCAGTTACCCGGTATGCCGGTGCGCTCTTACCGCACCATTTCACCCTTACCAGTACACTTTTCTTTACGGCGGTATAATTTCTGTGGCACTTTCCTGGGGTTGCCCCCACTGGGAATTACCCAGCCTTGTGCCCTATGGAGCCCGGACTTTTCTCGACAGAAAATCTGTCGCGATCACCCAGCCAGCCATTTTAATTTTAATTATTATTCCTGAGTTATATACTCACTTTATTTCGGATATTAAGTATACCACTATACACATTAAAAATCAAGTAAATTCAGTAAAAGTCTGATAAAATATTGCAAAAAAACAAATAGAATTATTTGCTGCTCCAGTATCCGTTCTCAGTCTGAGAAGCTTTAATTTTCAAATCATCTGAAACAAGATTTGCTAGCTTATTCTTTAAATATTCGCCAAACATTTTTTCCGTACCAAAGTGACCTGCATCGACCACGAAAAGTCCCATATTATAAGCTTTCTCCCAGTCATGATATTTCATATCACCAGTAAGTAAAACATCGGCACCATTAACTTTAGCTTCCCCTATAAAATCAGAACCACTTCCACAGGCTATTGCTACACTGTTTATTTTCTTATTCACATCTCCCATAAATCTCACTCTGTCTAATTGCAAAGTATTTTTAACCCTTTCAATAAACTCGGACAAGAGATCTGGTTCTGACATAATTCCTTTTCGGGCGGACAATAGTTCCCCCTGATGTTGTTCAAGGTTAATTACATCAAAAGCAGGTTCTTCATAAGGATGTACCTGAATTAATTTCTCTATAATCATATCAATTTTTCTGGCAGGAAATATAGTTTCCAGACGATATTCTTCAACTTGATTATAATTTTCTGTCTCTCCCACAGCTGGTTTACTCCCTTCCAGTGCCCGAAAAGTACCAGTGCCCGGGGTATAAAATCCTGTCATATCATATTTTTCAAATTTCCCGGCGCCAGATTCATGTAAAGCAAATTTTACATCTTCCAGATTTTCTTCTGGCACGAATACCACCAGCTTATTCATATTTTCATCCTGCTGCAGGAAAGAAATATTTTTTAAAGATAATTTATGAGCAAGATAATTATTTAATCCTTCTTCACTTCTATCTATATTAGTATGAGCAGAAATAAGAGAAATATCATTTTTAATAAGCCTATATATTATGTTGCCGGTAGCTTGATTTTTTTCAATCTTATTTACAGAACTAAAAAGCAAAGGATGATGTGTAATTATAAGATCACTATTTAATTCAATAGCTTCATCAATTGCTTCTTCTGTTGTATTAAGAGAAATAAGAATATTTTCAGCAACTGCATTTTTATCTCCCACCTGAAATCCACTATTATCCCAATCAGCAGCAAGTTTAAAAGGGGCAAATTCATTAATTGCTTTTTCAATCTCAGCTACTGTATACATAGGCAAAACCTCCGTAAAAATTTTAATTTAACCAAAATAAAAAACCCTGTTCCAGCCAGAGAACAAGGGAAGGCATTTGTATATGGTGGGCCCACTAGGATTTGAACCTAGGACTAGACGGTTATGAGCCGCCTGCTCTGACCAACTGAGCTATGGGCCCGAATAATTTCTTATCATTTCCACAACCATTATAATTCATTAAACATCCAGCGTCAATCCTTTAGAAGCTTTACATATAGTCAAAAATGCTATTTTATTAAGGTTAGACCTTATTATCTCCCAAATACTCTAGTATATTGCCTGTTTTGAATTTAACCTTTGTCAGAATAAAATAAAAAATTCAAATTAAAAAATCTTCTAATTTTTGTCCTTCTTTTGATTGACGTAATTTCCTCAATGCCTTTGATTCAATCTGTCTGATTCTTTCCCTGGTTACATCAAATTCCTGTCCGACCTCTTCCAGTGTACGAGACCTACCATCATCCATACCAAATCTCATCTCCAGTACTCTTCTTTCCCTGAATTTTAAACTGGAAAGTACTTCATCCAATTCCTCGCGAAAAATATTGTAAAATACTAATTCTGAAGGTTTGGGACTATCTTCATCTTCCACAAAATCGCCCAGAGTGCTCTCTTCCTCTTCACCAACAGGAGTTTCCAGAGAAATTGGTTCTTCAGCAATTGTTTCTATTTCACTTACTTCCTCTACAGAAATATCCATTTCTTCAGCAATTTCGACATTGGTAGGCTCCCGACCTTTTTTCTTAAAAAGCTCTCTTCTAACTCCATATAACTTATTAATCTTTTCTACCATGTGGACAGGTATTCTAATAGTTCTCGCCTGGTCTGCTATTGCTCTAGTTATAGCCTGTCTAATCCACCAGGTAGCATAGGTACTAAATTTGTAACCCTTACGATAATCAAATTTTTCTACTGCGCGCATTAAACCCATATTACCTTCCTGTATCAAATCCAGAAAACTCAAACCTCTTCCTACATATTTTTTAGCAATGCTTACAACCAAACGCAAATTTGCTTCGATTAAATCCCTTCTGGCTTTTTGTTCTCCACCTTCCATTCTCTCGGCCAGTTCTACTTCTTCCTCCGCAGAAAGAAGATCTATTTTACCAATTTCCTTTAAATATTGACTAACTGGGTCTTTAATAGTAGCTTTACCGGAAACTGCAGCACTAAAACTCCCTCCACTCTCTTCTGAAGAATCATCTTCTTCCACCAGTTCAAAACTTTTTTCCTGAAGAAGCTCATATATTTTTTCACTCTCCTCATCTGTCAGCTCCTTATCAGAAAAAGAATTAAAAACTTCTTCCTGAGAAAGTTCCCCTTCCTGTTTGCCCTTGGATATCAAATCTTTGATGATTTTATTTTTTTCGGGGCTGAATTCATCCATCATTTCTCGGCTTACCCCCTTTCCATTTCCAGCAGTCTTCTATAATATATAATTATATTATTAAGATCTTCTATATTAATTCTTTCATCTTCACTGTTCAATAATTCTCCTAATTTCTTAATCTGTTTGCTGGCAAAATTATGCTTTAATTGGGCAATCAGATCGTCCAATTTCTCTTCAGTAAAAGATTCCCTGTCTTCTGCAAATAAAAACTCAGCTAACTTATCTTTTTTTTCATTATCCAAACGCGAAAACAAATCTGACAAATTCAAGCTGGACTTTTGCCGCATCATCTCAAACACATCAGCAGCTTTTTCTGAAAAAAAACCCTTTTGTAATTTATTAATATAATTTTCTGAGGAAGTTCCGGCAGAAATCAAGGCTGCCAATAGCTTCCATTCTAACTTCTGTAAGTTTTTCTGATTTCCTGCTTTAGAACCTGTATTTTTTTGATCATAATTTGTGGAACTCTGTTCACGAAGTTTTCTATTTCTTCTATCCTCTAATTCTTCAAGTATATTATCAGCAGGTATACCAGCTTTATCGGCCAGCTTCTGACCATAAACCTCTCGAGTAAGATCATCTTCAATTGTTGCCAAAAAATCCACGGCCTTATTAACTGCTTTAATCTTTTGCTCCGAAACAGAAAGATCATAATTATCTAATATACGGTCCAATCTATAATCAATAAGTGAAGGTGCCTCACCTTGCAAATTTATAAAAGCTTCTTTTCCTTCAGCCTGTAAAAAATCATCTGGATCTTTTTCATTCGGTAAAGTAATAATATTAACCTCAAGCCCGGTTTCACGCAGAATTTCCAGCCCCCTCAAAGTAGCACTATCTCCAGCACTATCAGCATCAAAAGCAATATAAACTCTTTCAGCATATCTATTCAAAAGTTCAGCCTGTTGTTCTGTAAAAGAGGTGCCTAAAGATGCTACAAAATTATTCAGCCCATGTTTATGAGCAGAAATAACATCAGTATAACCTTCTACCACCACAGCCTCTTCAGAAGCACGCATACTTTTTCGGGCCCAGTTAAGACCATATAAAACATGTTTTTTAGAAAATATAAGGGTTTCCGGAGAATTCAAATACTTCGGTTTATCTTCCGGATCAATAATTCTTCCACCAAAACCAATTACTTCATCTCGTACATTAAATATAGGAAAAATTATGCGGTTCCGAAATCTATCATAATAAGAATTATTTTTCCCTTCAGCTATCAATCCCGCTCTCACTAAATTTTTTTGGGAAAAGTTCTTTTTTACTAAAAAAGTTTTCAGTGCCTTCCAGGCAGGAGGAGCAAAACCCAGACTGAACTTTTTCATTTCTTCCTGACCAAAGCCCCTTTCCTGTAAATATTTTCTGGCAGGTTCAGCAGCATCTTTCTCCAGTAAAAGATAGTTATAAAATTTTGCAGCAAGTTTGTTAGCTTTAAATATAGTGTTCCTAATTCTTCTGCGGGCTTTATCTTCCTCGCTTGCTGCCGGCATCTCTAGACCAACTCTTTCACTCAAACTTCTTAGAGCTTCCATAAAAGAAAGATTATCAATCTCCATAATAAAGCTAATTACATCTCCGCCTTCTCCACAACCAAAACAGTAAAAAAATTGCTCTCGAGGATTGATGGTAAAAGATGGAGTATCCTCTTGATGAAAGGGACATAAAGCACGATAATTTTTGCCTGATTTTTCTAAATCAACATAGTCGGCAGCCACCTCAACTAAATCCAGATTATTTTTCACCTGCTGTATAAAATTTTCCGTTATTTCCGCCATGTTTATACCTTCCCTCAATTAATTTTATCTACTATTTTAATTCTTTCTTAAAAAAGATTATCCTGCTTTTATTTTATGGGTAAGATAACAAAAAACATTTAATCCCAGGGAGTGGGAATAAATAGTTCTCTACCTTTTTTAATTGCATATCTATCTGTCATTCCTGCTATATAATCTATGATCGCCTGTTCTTTATTATCTTTTTTGGCTCTAACCCTATATTCTTCTGGCATCTCATCTGGATTTTCTTCATAAAATTTAAACAGCTCAGTGAGAAGTCTTTGAGCCTTGCACTCCTCTTTTTTAGCTTCAGAATCAATATAAACATTTTCAAATAAAAATTTTCTCAATTTACCCGTAACACTATCTATCTTCGAACTCATCCCTATTTTCTCTTTATCACTGCTATAATTTATCATATCTTTTACCATAGTATCAATTCTTTCAGAATGAGTTTCCCCCAGAATCTCAAGGCATTCTTCTGGCAGATCGGCAAGAGTTAAAATACCAGCCCGTAATGAATCATCTATATCGTGATTAATATATGCAACTCTGTCAGCCAGTTTTACAATTTGCCCTTCCAGGGTAGAAGGAACTTCATCACCAGTGTGGTGTAAAATTCCGTCACGTACCTCCCAGCTCAAATTCAAACCATTTTCGCCCTGTTTGCGTCTTTCCAAAAAATCAACTACTCGCAGACTGTGTTCATTGTGTTGAAATCCTTTAGTAGAAAGCTCTGCCAGTACATTTTCTCCGGCATGCCCAAAAGGGGTGTGTCCCAGGTCATGAGCCAGTGAAATAGCTTCAGTAAGGTCCTCATTTAAACCTAAAGATCGGGCTACAGTTCTCGAAATCTGCGAAACTTCTAAAGTATGAGTAAGTCGAGTACGATAATGGTCACCTGCGGGAGCAATAAAAACCTGGGTTTTATGTTTTAATCGGCGAAAAGCTTTAGAATGGAGGATTCTATCTCTATCATTTTGAAATATTGTACGTAGTGGGCAGGGTTCTTCCGAGTTCTGCCTGCCGGGACTCTCGCTGCTTCTGGCAGCACTGGCAGAAAGCATTTTGTTCTCCCTTTTCTCCAGCTTTTCTCTGGAAATAACTTCAGAATTTTCCATGCTTTTATCACCGCTTTTCTAAGATTATTCTTTTTCTTCCATATAGCGCTGAACCTCGCTGGCAGATTCCTCAATAGATTTATTGGTTACATTTAATATGGGGCAGCCAATTTTTTCCATTATATTATCAGCATATTCCAGCTCCTCATTTATTCTATCTATAGAAGCATACTGAGAATCAGGACTTAATCCCAGCGATTTTAACCTTTCCTGACGAATTTCATTTAATACCAGAGGGTCTATCGTAAGTCCTATAACCTTGTTATCAGGATTTTCCAGTAAAATATCCGGCACATCCACTTCCGGCACCAGAGGGACATTCGCTGCTTTATATCCTCGATAAGAAAGATATATACACATGGGGGTTTTTGAAGTGCGTGAGACCCCGATTAGTACTACATCAGCCAGCCGGATACCCTTGGAATCATTCCTATCATCATATTTTACTGTAAATTCCATGGCTTCAACTCTTTCAAAATAACTTTGATCAAGTTGATGTCGCAATCCCGGTTGTAACTGGGGAGGTTGCTCTAACTTTTTTTCCAGTTCATTCATCATAGGTCCCATAACATCAACCATAGCCAGTCCTCTTTTACTTCCCAGTTCACAAAATTTCTTTCGCAGCTCAGGATCAATCAAAGTAAAAACAATTAAACCATCCTCCTCCTGAGCTTCTAAAATTATATTTTTTAATTCCCTCATTGTTTTAATATGTGTGAACTTCCTGATAGTAATATCGCTTTCAAACTGACTGGCAGCAGCATCAACCACGAAATTAGCTGTATCACCTAATGAATCAGAAACCACATAAATTACGGCACTGTGATTCTCTTCCCCCATTCAATTAACCCCCCAACATTTTCATTTATTGTTCATCAAGAGCTATCTCACCAATATCCATAATTGGATCAATTAAATTTGAGACCTCCTGAAGCAAAGCAAGTCTATTTTCTCTTACTTCCTTCTCTTCCACCATTACAACAACATTATCAACAAAATTATCAATAGCAGTCACCAGATCAATTATCCTTTCCAGTGCCTGATCATAAGAATCATTCTGCAGAAACTTTTCAATTTCATTATTAATTTCCTTATATTTATCATATAACTGCTGTTCCTCTTTCTTCCTCAGCAGCTCTTCCTTAACCTTTTCAGTCGGACTTCCCTGTGCAGCCAGATTACGACATCTCTGGAGACCGTGAATAAGAGACTCAAATTTTTCTAGATTAATTTCCCGTAAATTCATAATGGCCTGGCATCTTTCCCAGCAATCGGAAACATTAGTATAATCAGTGGCCATGGCTGCAGATATAACATCATACCTGATATCCATTTTAGAAAGCAGAGAATGCATTCTTTCTCCTAAAAATTCAAATACTTTATCATAAGTCTGAGAATCTGCCTCAATTTGCTCAATAGATCTTTCCACTATCTCCTGTAAAGATAACTGCCAGTTTCGATCCAGCAAAATCTGAATAATACCGATTGCTTTTCTTCTAAGAGCAAAGGGATCATGACTGCCACTAGGCTCATTGCCCACGAAAAAATTACTGGCAATATCATCAATTTTATCTACAATACTTAAAAGTGCAGCAATATCTGAATCTGGAAGATCATCCCCTGATCCTGCAGGTAAATAATGCTCTTCAATTGCCCGAGCCACTTCTTCCCGTTCCCCGGCATCAAGAGCATAAATTCTTCCCATGACTCCCTGCAATTTAGGAAATTCTTCCACCATATCAGTGGCCAGATCAAATTTGCAAAGTTTGGCAGCACGAGATAATCTCTGTCGCTTTTGAGAAGAAAAATCCAATTTCTCAGAGAACATTTTACTCATCTCTTGCAATCTTTCAATTTTATCGTAAATACTACCCAGTCCTTCTTGATATACAATGTCCTTTAAAGCCTGATTAAACTGACTTAGAGGAACACTGCGATCTTCTTCATAAAAGAAATCAGCATCTGCCAGCCTGGCTCTAATAACCATTTCATTGCCTTTAATAACATTTTGCAGGTGTTCTTCATCACCATTTCTCACTCCTACAAATGCAGGAGCAAGTCCGTCTTCTTTTTCAACCGGAAAATATCGCTGATGTTCAATCATTGATGTGATCAAAACTTCATCGGGAACAGTAAGGAAATCCGGGCTAAATTCACCCATGAAGGCTGTAGGAAACTCAACTAAATTCGTTACTTCCTCCAGCAGTTCATCTCTTATTAAAATCTGTCTGTCCTGTGATTCCAGGCTTTTTAACTGCTGCAAAATTTTCTCTCTTCTCAGCTGCTGATTAACTATCACATATTCTTCTTCCAGAGCAGAAAAATATTTTCCGGCTTTTTCTATTACAATTTTATCTGCTCCTAAAAATCTGTGTCCTCTGCTAGAACGACCGCTTTCCAAACCGGCCAGTTCAAATTCCACCACTTTATCATCCAGCAATGCTGTTAACCATCTAATTGGGCGAACGAAACGGAAATCTTTGTCACCCCAGCGCATAGTTTGAGGCTGAGATAAATTCTCAATCAGTTCCGGCAGCAGCTCTGACAAAACTTCAATACTGGGACGCCCTTCAATTAATTTATCTACATATAGATAACCGTCTCGTATTTCAACTTCTTCCAGAGTAACCCCCTGGCCTCGAGCAAAGCCTTTTGCCGCTTTGGTCGGATTACCTTCTTCATCAAAAGCTATATTTTCAGACGGACCGCGAATCACCTCTTTTTTGTCTTCCTGCTCTTCAGCCAGACCTTCAACATGAAGGACTAAACGTCTGGGTGTAGAATACGTGAACACTTCCGTATAATTTAATCTGTTTTCTTCCAATCCTTCTTCAGCATCCGCAGCAAGATTTTCTCGCAAATCTGCCACCATGGCAGCCGGGATTTCTTCGGTTCCAATTTCAAAAACTAATTCTTTAGCCACAAATTACTCCCCCTCATCTTCAGTTTTAGTGTTTAAATATCTGCGCGCACAACCCCGTGCCAAATCTCTCACTCTATTAATGTATTTTGTTCTTTCGGTAACACTAATAGCCCCCCGGGCATCAAGTATGTTAAATAAATGCGAGCATTTCAATGTATGATCATAAGCCGGAAGAGGGAGATTTTCCTCCAGGCAGAGTTCTGCTTCTTTTTCGCTGTGTTCAAACATCTGCACCAGGCGGTCAGTATCTGCCACATCAAAATTATAACAGGACTGCTGATACTCATTTTGCCAGTAAATATCACCATATGTTACACCATCGACCCATTCTAAATCATATACACTTTCTTTTTCCTGCAGATACATTGCTATTCTTTCCAGACCATAGGTTAATTCCACAGTTACAGGGTCAGTATCATATCCACCTACCTGCTGAAAATATGTAAACTGTGTGATTTCCATACCATCAAGCCAGACTTCCCAGCCCAATCCCCAGGCACCAAGAGTAGGTGCCTGCCAATTGTCTTCTACAAATCTTATATCATGTTTTTCTGGCACTATACCCAGACTCTCCAGGCTGGCCAAATACTTTTCCTGTATATCTTCTGGAGAAGGTTTCATAATAACCTGATACTGATAATGTCTCTGCACACGATTGGGGTTTTCTCCATAACGACCATCCTGAGGACGGCGCGAAGGCTGCACATAACCCGTATTCCAGGTATCATCACCTAAAGCGCCCAGAAAAGTTGCTGGACACATCGTTCCAGCTCCAACTTCCATATCATAGGGCTGTTCAATCACACAACCCTGGTCTCCCCAGTATTGATGTAGTTCAAAAATAATCTCCTGAAAATTCATATTTTCTCACTCCTCCTGATGGGGTTCATATATTACATTATAAAAGAAAAAACCTCTCCGCCAGGAGAGAAAAATTTATACAAATCAATTCAAACCAGACAAAAATCTGTTTGAATTGAGGGAGAGGTCAAGATGATAATTTATAAACTTTTCGATTATTTTATGCAAATAATCGAGTCTCTCCTCGCCAAAATACTCATATTCGCCTTGAATAGCTTCAAATCCTTCTTTTATGAAATAATTCAACATATCGAAAGTTAATTTATCCAGCGGGAATTTACCTCCCGCAGGATCAGCTTCCGCACAACAGATAATTGCTCCTTCTGAAAGCGATAAAACTACTCTTTCATTCTGCTTAATTCCAGAAGCAGAAAATTTTCTGCCACAATTTTTACATTGCAAAATTTCAGGTTTGAACCCAAGTATTATCAAGGCTCTCAGCCTAAAAATCACATGTATTAGTTTAAACTCCTTCTTTTTTTCCGCGGCCGATAATAGAGCAAGAGTTTTTACCAGATGATTAAAAAACAAAGGATCAGCCTGGCCGGTCCCTGCTTTCTTGTAAAATTCCAGTACATAACTTCCATAACTAAACCCAGATAAATCTTCTCTGAGTCGGGAAAACAACCTGCGTTTAGTTACATCATTAATACTTCCAAGACTTTCCTGCTTGTTTTTTTGATAATATTTAATATCATTCCAGCAAAATTTTTGCAGCAGACCGGCTTT
>CAYOFJ010000057.1:0-10177 GCA_964403065.1 uncultured Halanaerobiaceae bacterium
TGAGTCTGTCATTCCTCTTATGGACAAAAAAATTCATCGGGTATTTTTAAACCCCGGTGATTGTAAAGCCAGTGAGAAATCAGTTGCGGCTTTACAACAGGCAGAAATAATCACAATAGGGCCGGGCAGTCTTTATACCAGTATTCTGCCTAATTTATTGATAGAAGATATAGTAGAAACAATTAAAAGCAGTAAGGCTCCAGTAGTATATATCTGCAATGTAATGACTCAACCCGGTGAAACTGATGATTATAGCGCTTCTGACCATGTTAGAGCTATTACCCGCCATACAGGAGAACAAATTTTTGACTGGATAATTGTAAACCGGGAACCTGTGCCTCAAGATGTGGCAAAACGTTATAGAGAAGAAGGTGCTTTTCCGGTGGAATATGAGTTGAGAGAGCTGAAAGAAATGGGCTTAAAAGTTAGATCTGCTGAATTATTACAGAGGAAAGAAGAGCAATATATTAGACATGATCCGCAAAAATTAGCAGATATAGTTTTGAGAATTGCACGCCAGAATTAGGAGGCTGAAGCAGTTAATATGTCTTTTACAGGTGAGGTAAAACATGAACTGGTAAGATATGAGAGGGAAAGTTCGGAGGAAAGGGAGGCTGAACTCGCTGCTCTGATGAGGAAAGCGGGCTCAATCATCATCGATGAAAATCAGTTTTCTTTTCAGCTGCAATTTAAATATGCAGACCTTTCCCGCCTTGTTTATAGCTGGTTAAATGATATTTATAATTTAGAGGTAGAGGTTATGGTACAAAAAGCTCCCATGCAGAAAAATAATAACTATGAGATATTTCTTGCTCCTCAGCAGAAGTTAATGGATTTATTAAATAAACTGGAGTTAATTTCCGCGGAAGGGAAGCCTGATTTTTATATCAGCCCCAGATTTTTTCGCAATAAAAGACTGGGCCAGGCATATTTAAGAGGTTTATTTCTTGCGGCTGGTTCTATAAATCATCCCAGTTCGGAATATCATTTTGAAATTAGATGTGACCATAAAGCTCAGGCTGAGGATATAATGAAATTACTTTATAAATTTAAGCTAAATCCTGGCTTTACCAGACATAAAGAATTATTTGTGGTATATATAAAAGAATTTGCCAGTATTTCAGCTCTGTTAAACTTAATGGGAGCAGACCAGGCCCAACTTAAATACGAAAATAACAGGGTTATTAGTGAATTAAAAGAAAATGTTAATCGCAGAGTAAATTTTGAAACAGCCAACCTCGATAAAACTGTATCAGCAGCTATGGAACAGCTGGAAGCAATTGAAACTTTACAGAGAAAAGGCAAACTGCAGGAACTATCTTCCAGTTTACAGGAAATAGCCGAAAAAAGAAAAAAACATCCCTATGATAGTTTGAAAGAACTGGGTGAGAGGCTCGACCCTCCTCTGAGCAAATCCGGGGTAAACAGCCGCCTGCGCCGAATAAAAAAAATTGCTAATGATATTAGGGGAGAAAATTAATGAAACTTTCTATGGAGCAGCAGCTGGAACAAAAACAGGAAATGGTAATGACCCCCAGATTGCGCATGGCTATAGAAATTCTGCAGTTAAATACGCAGCAGTTGCAGCAATTAATCCAGAATAAATATTTAGAAAATCCCTTTCTGGAAAAGGAAGATGAGAATTTGCAGGAGCGAATCAATGAGCATAAAAATACCGGCAGCAGTTATTCCAGCAGCAAAGTAAATAGCGGTGAAAGAGAAAAATTCAAGAAATTCATGCATTATAAACCCCAGTTATACGAATATTTAACGTTACAATTAAGAGAAGTTCTGGAAGAAAAAAATTTAGAAATAGGTCGGGCCATAATCGCCAATCTGGAAGATACCGGACTTTTAAAAATTGATAACGCAGAGTTAGCTAAAGAACTGGACTGCTCTTTTGAGCGCATAGAAAAGGTGAGAAATAAAATAATGAACCTTGATCCCCCCGGTATTGCTGCCCGTACTTCCAGAGAAGCCATGCGTACACAGTTAAAACAGATAGAGGGAGACAGCCTGGCTGATTTAATTTTGCAGGAAAATTATCAGAACCTGGCAGATCTAACTTTAAATCAGCTGTGCCAGGAGTTAAAAACCAATAAGGATAGGACTTTAAAAGCACTGGCTCAAATTAAACAATTAAATCCACATCCCATTTCCGGGTTTACAGAAGAAAGAGAAAAAGCGGGCTATATAGAGCCAGATATAATTTTAAAAAAAGTGGAAGGGAAATACGTAGTGGAATTAAATCAGGGGGCCAGCCCTGCTTTAACCATCAATAAAAAATATTACCAGATGATGCAGGAAGACCAGAGTGAAGAAACTGCTGAATACCTGCGCAAAAAATTCAGCTCAGCCCTGTGGTTAATTAAAGCAGTGGAAAGACGTAAAATGACCCTGACCAAAATCACTAAAATAATTGCCGATATACAGACTGAATTTTTACAGAAAGGCATAGAATATCTGCAGCCTCTGACAATGCAGGAAATAGCTGATAGAGCTGATGTCCATGAATCGACAGTCAGCAGAGCCGTAAGAGATAAATATATTCAAACAGAAAGGGGATTATTTCAGCTTAAATTTTTCTTTAGTGAAGGTGTAAATGGCAAATCTTCCACGGCTATAAAATCAATAATTACCTCTTATATAGAAGAAGAGGATGAGACTCTTAGTGACCGGGAACTGGCAGAAAAGATGGAAAGGGAACATGAGATTAAAATGTCCAGAAGAACGATTGCTAAATATAGAAATTCCCTGGGGATACCCTCTTCTTTTAAGAGAAAGAAATGGTACAATCAAATTTGAGCAATTTTAGCATTATATTATTTGCAATTAACAGGGGTATATATTATAATAGTAACAGCAAAGTTAAGAAAGATGACTTTTTTTACAGTTATCGGGACATATACGTTCCAAGAGGGCAAAAATATTCCCGGGATGAAGACTGCTTCTCCCGGCTGAGGCTTTTTAGAACTGTTAAACTTAGCAGGGAGGCTGCCATGTAATGGAGTATTTATTTAAAGTCCAGAATAAAATTGTTCCCGAAGTACTGGAATTAGCGGAAACACGTTTTGCAATAATGAGCAAAGTCAATGAAACCGGGGCAATAGGAAGACGTGCTCTGGCTGAGAAACTGAATATGAGCGAACGCCAGGTTAGAAATGAACTGGAATTTCTTTCTGACAACGGTTTTTTAGAAATCACCAGGGCCGGAGCCCAATTATCCACCAGAGGCGAATCTTTTCTCAAAGAATTTGAAAGATATATTCGGGAGTTGAAAAATTTCTCCCGACTGGAAACAGAAATTTCTCAGCAGCTGGGCCTGGAAGATGTAATAATTGTACCCTGTGATTTTCAACATACCAGTTTATTAAGAGAACTGGGTCGCAGTGCAGCTCGTTATGTACTAGGTATATTACAGCCGGGAGACATTTTAGCTATCACTGGTGGTTATACTATGGCAGAGGTAGCAAATATGATGTCCTGTAAAGAGAGTCTTTCCGGTCAGATAGAAGTAGTGCCCGGACGCGGCGGCCTGGGAGAGGTAGTAGAAATTCAGGCTAATACTATAGCTGCTCAGATTGCCAACAAGATCGGTGCCGATTATCATCTGCTGCAGGTGCCAGATAACCTGAGAGAAGAGAATATTGCAGCTATCAAACAGGAACCTTCGATTCAAAAAACATTAGAAGTTCTTCATAACAGCAATATTCTAGTACACGGTATAGGAGAAGCGGCTGAGATGGCTTCCAGACGCGGGAGGAGTGAAAAAGAAATAAATGATTTATTGGATAAAGGAGCAGTTGGTGAGTCCTTCGGTTTTTACTTCGACGCAGAAGGTAATATCGTCCATTCCACTCCCTCCATTGGTGTAGGACTGGAGGATGTCACCAGAATAGAAAGAGTGATTGCCGTTGCCGGAGGAGAAGATAAAGCCAGGGCAATACCCGCGGTAGTTTCGCCGGAGTATCAGGATGTCCTTATTACGGATGAGGAAACAGCCAGCAGTATGCTGGAATTTTTGCGGGGCTCTGGAAATAGTTCAAAATAAATTTTGTCAAAGATTAGTAATTACAAAGTTCATTTTCAACCAAAATACAGGAGGGTGATAAAATGACAGTTAAGATTGGAATTAATGGTTTCGGAGCTATTGGCAGAAGGGTACTTCGCAGTGCTTATGACAATGACAACGTGGAGTTTGTGGGAATTAATGATTTGATTGAGCCCAAAAAGTTAGCCTATATGCTGGAATATGACAGTAATTTTGGCCAGCTGGATGCAGAAGTTGACTTTACGGACGACAGTTTAATTGTGGACGGGAAAGAAATTCCGGTCTGTCAGGAAGAAGATCCAGCCGACCTGCCCTGGGATGAAGTAGGAGCAGAGGTAGTACTGGAATGCACCGGGCTATTCCGGGATGCAGAAGATGCCAAAAAACATCTTGAGGCAGGAGCCGATAAAGTTATAATTTCCGCCCCTGCTGATAATGAAGACATCTCAATCGTAATGGGAGTTAATGATGAAGAATATGACCCAGAAAACCATCATGTAATCTCCAATGCTTCCTGTACTACCAATGCTTTAGGTCCGGTTGCTAAAGTTTTACACGATGAATTCGGCATAGAAAAAGGTTTAATGACTACAGTTCACGCCTATACATCCTCTCAGAATATACTGGATGGTCCATATAGCTGGAAGAAGATAACCAGAGGTAGAGCAGCGGCCGAAAATATTGTACCTACCACAACAGGTGCTGCCAAGGCAATAACTGAAGTTATGCCTGAGCTTAAAGGTAAGCTGGACGGCATGGCCATGAGAGTTCCTACTCCTACAGGTTCTATAGTTGATCTGGTAGTAGATTTAGAGGAAGAAGTAACCGCAGAGGATATTCACGAAGCCATGCGCAAAGCTTCCGAAGGAGAAATGGAAGGTATTCTGGGTTATGCGAAAGATCCTATAGTATCTCGTGATGTATTCGGCGATCCTCATTCTTCCATTTATGATCCTCACCACACAAGAGTTATTGAAGGCAATCAGGTAAAAATTCTGTCCTGGTATGACAATGAATGGGGTTATGCCTGCAGACTTGTAGATATGGCAATAAAAATGAAAGAACTCGGTCTATAATAAATCTCATTGGTATAAGCTCCCCTGCCAGCCGGGGGAGCTTCTTTCCTGTGTTTATTATAAATTTTTTATCATAAATTTAAAGTTATTCTTAGGAACAACTGATTCAGGGGGGATGAAACCATGCATAAAAAGACTTTAAAAGATTTTGATTTCGAGGGAAAAAGAGCTCTGGTAAGAGTTGATTTTAATGTACCTTTAGAGAAGGGCAAAGTAGCTGATAATACCAGAATTAAGGCTGCTTTAAACACCATAGATTTCTTGATCAGAGAAAATGCTAAAGTAATTTTAATGTCTCATCTGGGACGCCCGGGAGGAGAAGTAGTAGAAGAGCTTCGCATGGACCCGGTTGCGGAAGAATTAGCTGAAGTGCTGGGCAAGCAGGTGAAAAAAGTCGATGATTGTATCGGCTCAGAAGTAGAAAGAGCTGTACAGGAAATGGAAGAAGGAGATGTATTACTGCTGGAAAACACCCGATTTTATCCCGGAGAAAAGGAAAACGATTCGGAGCTGGCTGAAAAGCTGGCCAGCCATGCTGACGTCTTTGTAAATGATGCTTTTGGAGCTGCTCATAGAGCACATGCTTCCACCGCAGGAGTTGCTGAATTTTTGCCCTCAGTTGCTGGATTTTTGATGCAGAGAGAGTTAAACTCCCTGGGAGAAGCAATGGAAAATCCCGAACATCCCTATGCTGCTATCATTGGTGGAGCTAAGATTTCCGATAAAATGTCCGTGATTAAAAATCTTCTGGGCAAATGTGACCAACTTTTGCTGGGTGGAGGTATAGCCAATACATTTTTCCTGGCTCAAGGTTTTGATGTAGGAGATTCGCTGGTAGAGAAGGACAAAGTTGATCTGGCGGAAGAGATACTGCAGGAAGCTGAAAATAAAGATGTAGAGGTGCTCTTGCCCGAAGACGTGGTAATTGCTCGGGAAAATAAAGAAGGAGCAGACTGCAAAGTAGTAGATCATTCCGAGGTGCCCGCTGGCTGGCAGATACTGGATATTGGCGGTCCGAAAACTATAGAAAAATTTACTGATGCTATAAAGAAAGCCAAGACTGTCACCTGGAATGGACCTTTAGGAGTTTTCGAAATCGAGGAGTTTGCCCGGGGTACAAAAGAAGTAGCTCAGGCTCTGGCGGAAAGTGAAGCATATAAAGTCGTAGGTGGCGGTGAATCTGCAGCTGCTATCCGTCAGGCCGGGGTAGAAGAAGATATGTCACATGTTTCCACCGGTGGCGGAGCTTCCCTGCAATTCTTTGAAGGCAAGCCGCTGCCCGGAGTGGAAGTACTGGATGATAGGGAATAAAACCCGTAAGGCCCAACAACATCAGGAGGTGTTGTTTTATGAGAAAACCATTTATTGCCGGTAACTGGAAAATGAATAAAACTCCTTCGCAAGCCAAAGCACTTGTTAAAGAGCTAAAAGAGCTGGTTTCAGAAGTCGAAGGGGTGGACATGGCTGTTTGTCCTCCGGCTATAGATTTACCCTATGTGGTAGAAGAGTTAGAAGATAGTGAAATAATGGTCGGTGCTCAGGATATGTACTGGAAAGATAGCGGCTCTTATACCGGAGAAATCTCTCCGGCTATGCTGAATGACCTTAATTTAGATTATGTTATTATCGGTCATTCAGAGAGAAGAGAGCTGTTTAATGAAACAGATGAAGACGTAAATCGCAAAATCAAAAAAGCTCTGGACTCCGGACTTAAACCCATAGTTTGCGTGGGGGAAAGTCTGGAAGAGAGAGAAGCAGGAAAAACCAAAGAAAAAGTTTCTTTTCAGGTTAAAGCTGCACTCACAGGAGTACCTCAGGATAAAATAACTGATATAACAATAGCCTATGAACCTTTATGGGCAATAGGTACAGGGGAAAGCGCCAGTGACAGCGATGCTGCCAGCACTATAGATAGTATCAGAGAAGTCATCTCGGAAATTTCTCCCGGTGCAGAGCAAAATGTGAGAATTCAGTACGGTGGCAGTGTAAAACCACACAATATTGAGGATTTTATATCTCATCCTACACTTGACGGTGCACTGGTAGGTGGAGCAAGCTTAACAGCAGAATCCTTTGCAGGAGTGATAAAAAAATGTCAAAACAGAGGCCCAAGCCACTAGCGCTAGTAATAATGGACGGATATGGACTTTCTCCGCAGGAAGAAGGTGACGCAACTGCGGCGGCTGAAACCCCCTATCTGGATAAATTATTTGCAGAAGCCCCATATGCCACTTTAGGAGCTGCCGGTAATGCAGTCGGACTGCCCGAAGGACAGATGGGCAATTCAGAAGTAGGACATCTAAATCTGGGAGCCGGCAGAAAAGTATATCAGGAATTCACCCGCATTAATAAAGCAATAGAAGATAATGAGCTGGAAAAGAACGAAGAACTCATGAACGCCATAAAAACTGCCAAAAACAATGATAGCGCTCTGCATCTAATAGGGCTGCTGTCAGATGGTGGAGTGCACAGTCATATACTCCATCTATTCGGATTGCTGGAAATGGCTAAAGAAAATGGTCTGGAAAAAGTATATATACATTCGATTCTCGATGGACGTGACACTCCCCCTCAAAGTGCAGTAGAATATTTAAACCAGCTAAAGGAAAAATTAGCTGAATTAAATATAGGGAAGATTGCCACAGTGAGCGGCAGATATTACACTATGGATAGAGATGAACGCTGGGATAGAACCAAAAAAGCCTATGATGCTCTGGTGAAAGCCGAAGGCAAACAGTCTGACGATGCAGTTAAAGCAGTAGAAAACTCATATGAAGAAGGTGTCAATGATGAATTTGTTGAGCCAGTAGTGGTTAATTCTGAAGGCAATATAAAAGATCAGGATGCAGTAATATTCTATAACTTCAGAGCCGATAGAGCCCGTCAGATCACCAGAGCCCTGGCTTTACCCGATTTTGATGAGTTTGAACGACCCGCTGAACATCCCGAAGAGCTTTATTATGTCTGCATGACAGAATACGATGAAGAATTTGATTTGCCTGTTGCCTTCCCCCAGATGACGGTAGAAAATGGTCTGGGTACGATTTTGAGCCGCCAGGGTTTAAAACAACTGCGCATAGCAGAGACTGAAAAATATGCCCATGTAACATTTTTCTTTAATGGCGGTGAAGAAAAAGAGCTGGAAGGTGAAGATAGGGTTTTAATCGATTCACCGCAAATATCGACCTATGATAAGCAGCCTGAGATGAGTGCTCCTGAAGTTACAGAAAAAGTCCTGGAGCTTATCGATTCCGATGAATATGATGTAATAATCTTGAATTATGCCAATCCCGACATGGTAGGGCACACGGGCGATTTTGAGGCGGCAGTCCAGGCAGTGGAAGCAGTTAATGAAGGTGTATCAAAGGTAGTGCCTGCCATTTTAGAACAGGGCGGTCAGGTTCTGCTCACGGCCGATCACGGCAACGCAGAAAAAATGGCAGAAGATGATGGTTCTCCTTTCACCGCTCATACCACCAATTCTGTACCATTATTTTATCTGGGCGGCCCCGAAGGAGTCAATATAAAAGAAGGAATTCTGGCTGACATAGCGCCCACAATGCTCGACATTCTGGGCCTGGATAAGCCAGAAGAAATGACCGGTAATTCTTTATTGCAAAAAACCGAAAAGCGGCAACACAAAATTCAGAGTGGAGGGTGATCACTATGGAAACAATGATTTCAGATGTATATGCCCGGGAAGTTCTCGATTCCCGCGGCAATCCTACAGTAGAGGTAGAAGTTTATTTACAGAATGGTGCCATGGGTAGAGCGCTTGTCCCTTCTGGAGCCTCGACAGGTGAGCATGAAGCCTTAGAATTAAGAGATAACGAGGAAGATAGATTTCATGGCAAAGGTGTCCTGGAGGCCGTGGATAATGTTAACTCCACCATAGCCCCGGAAATAATCGGCTATGATGCTCGCAATCAGATGCTGATTGACCAGATCATGCTGGAACTCGACGGCACGGAAAAGAAAGAAGTGCTGGGAGCCAATGCTATTCTGGGTGTATCCATGGCAGTGGCCAGAGCTGCAGCTTTAGCTTCTGACACTTATCTGTTCAATTATTTAGGTGGTATTGGAGCCAAAACTCTTCCCGTACCTCAGCTCAATATACTCAATGGAGGTGAACATGCCGGTAATAATGTCGATATACAGGAATTTATGGTTATGCCCGTAGAGGCAGAAAGTTTCAAACATGCTATCAGGATTGGCTCAGAAATCTATCATTCCCTGAAAAATGTTTTGCAGGAAAAGGACCTCAGTACCGGCATCGGAGATGAAGGCGGCTTTGCCCCCAATCTCTCCTCCAATGAAGAGGCTATAAAAGTAATACTGGAAGCTGTAAATAGAGCAGGCTATGAAGCAGGTGAAGAAATACTTATAGCTCTGGATGCAGCGGCTTCCGAGTTTTATGAAGATGGTAAATACGTGCTTTCGGGTGAAGGTGTGGAAAGAACTTCTTCCGAAATGGTAGATTACTATGCAGAACTGGTAGATAAATATCCCATCATTTCCCTGGAAGATGGACTGGATGAAAATGACTGGGAAGGCTGGCAGGAACTAACCTCAAGATTGGGCGAAGATATACAGATAGTTGGTGATGATCTCTACGTCACAAATATCGATAGACTGGAAAGAGGCATAGAAGAAGGCTGCAGCAATTCAATATTAATTAAAGTAAATCAAATTGGCACATTAACCGAAACCCTGGAAACTGTAGAAAGAGCCAAAGAGGCCGGCTTTACTTCCGTTATTTCCCATCGCTCCGGAGAAACTGAAGATGTGACAATTTCTGATCTGGTAGTAGGTTTAAATACAGGTCAGATTAAAACTGGAGCTCCAACCAGGTCCGAAAGAGTAGCTAAATATAACCAGCTAATCAGAATAGAGGAAGTGCTGGGCGATACCGCCAAATATGCAGGAAGAGATGCCTTCTTCAATCTGGAATAATAGCTGAATGATTGCCTTTTAAACGGTTTAATTGTAAACAAACAAACAGAAAAAGACAATAATTCAAAGATGTTGAATAGATAAGCAAAGAGTTTGG
>CAYOFJ010000058.1:0-10139 GCA_964403065.1 uncultured Halanaerobiaceae bacterium
AATGATCCTGAATTTGTAGTGGGAGGTCAGGTTTCCCGAGATGATTCCCGGGTTCTAGGATTAATAAAGGGTTTGCCTGAAAGTGAAGGAAAAGTTATTATGGAAAATATTCCCTGGGACGCTGATATCAGAGAGGGAGATGAAATTATAACCTCTGGAGTTTCCGATAACTACCCGGTCGGTTTGCCCATTGGAAAAGTCGTGGAAGTTAGTGTGGGCAAACAGGGTTTATCACAGGTTGCACATGTTGAAACTTTTGGTGGTGAAAGAAACCTGGAGGAGGCTGTAATTGTAAAGAGCTGGTGAGTTATAAATTCTGGGAGGAAGTTTTATGAAGAAGATGCTGGCCTATATAGGAATTTTACTTTTAGTTATAATTTTACAGGTTTCTTTTTTTTCTCGTCTGCCTGCGGCAGAATATGGGCCAGATTTAATCCTGGTTTTAGTTTTTTGTGCAGGATTTTTTGAAGGTTCAAAAAAAGGAAGTTTAATAGGTTTTGTTGCTGGTATGCTGCAGGATGTTCTGCTTGGGGGAGCTTTCGGAATCTATACTGTGTCCAGGGTGATCATTGGTGCTTTTGCTGGTCGGGTGAAGGATAATATCTTTCCGGGAAAACTGCCATTAGTAGGTTTGATCATTTTTGGTTTCACTCTTGCTCATGAAATATTGATATTTCTTCTTTCTGAAGAAGTAATACTTAGAATCACTCCCTTTGATGCTTTCAGGCAAAATTTTTTACCCACAGCTGTCTATACCATGTTTGTGGGGACAATTTTATATACTGTGGTTTATTACCTGCTTGTAGGTGAGGGGATGGATTATGAAGAAGAGGATTAAATTTTTAAAATTTTTTATAATAATAATGGGGGCTTTTTTTCTGGTCAGAGCGGCCCAGATTCAAATTATTCAGGGGGAAGAATATTTTCGCCGGGCGGAAAATAATAGAATTTCTGTCAGACCTATTTCGGCTCCCAGAGGTCGTATATATTCTGAAGAAGGGGATATTTTAGTTTCCAATCGACTGGCTTTTGATATTTACTTCATGCCTAATGAGCTGGGAAGAATAATGAGCAGGGAAGAATTATTTGGGCGTTTGTCTGAAATTATAGATATTGAGTTAGAAAATCTGCAAGATAATTATACAAGAGGTCGAAGACTCAGCAGACCGGGTGAAGGTGTTCTGCTGTTAAGAAACATTTCTATTGAAGAAATGATAAAAGTTCAGGAAAATCGCCTGGAATTACCCGGTATTATAATCAGAGAATCGGCTTTAAGAGATTATGTTTATGATGACTTTGCCTCACATGTACTCGGGTACGTCGGAGAAATAGGGGTTCAGGATTTGCAGCGTTTAGTTGAAGAAGGGGAAAATTACCATGGTGGTGACATAATAGGAATTTCAGGTGTGGAAAGAGAATACGAAAGCTATTTAAAAGGTGATAAAGGTGAACAGATTATTGAAATAAATCACAGAGGGCATAAAGAATCTCTTATTCAGGAAGAAGCTCCCAATCCAGGTTATGATATACAACTCAATCTTAAAAGAGAATTACAGGTATTTTTGGAGAATAAGCTGGAAGAAAAAATACAGTCGTTAACGGAGGAGGCAGCTGAAGATGAAGAGCTGGAACCGCCTCAGGCTGCTTCAGCTATGATGATGAAAGTTGATACAGGTGAAATTGTGAGCATGGCCAGTTATCCAGATTATGATCCCAATAAATTTGTGCGTGGATTTACCAGTGAAGAATATGAACTTTTAAGTTCAGATTCTCAGCAGCCGCTTCTGGATAGGAATTTAATGGTTGCAGTTCCACCGGGTTCTATTTTTAAACTTATAACCGGTACTGCTGCCCTTGAAAACCTCAACGTTACCGGTGATACAGAATTTTATGATGCTACCGGTGAGTTTAGAATACCGGGCTGGGATCAACCTTTTACAAACTGGCTTGATTATGGAGAAGGAGAATTGGATTTCACAAGAGCTATGGCTCGTTCCAATAATATAGTATTTTATGAATTAGGTTACGAACTTTATCAGGAATACAGAGGCAGTAAACTTGTGGAGGTCGCAAGAAAATATGGTCTGGGTGGGAGATCAGGAATAGATCTGCCCCAGGAAAGAACCGGTAGAGTTCCAGATGGTGAGTGGAAAAGAGAAAATTTAGGGGAGGGCTGGTATCCAGGAGACTCTGTAAATATGGCTATTGGCCAGGGAAACTTAAATACTACTCCTATTCAGATGCTTCAGGTAACAGCAGCGATAGCTAATAGAGGTGAGATATACCAACCTCAGCTTTTAAAGAGAGTGATTGATCCAGCAGGTGAAATAATTAAGGAAAGTTCCTCTGATCTCAAGAAAACTTTACCTTTTTCGGAGGAGACTTACGAAATCTTAGAAGCAGGTATGGTTAACACCGTTATGGAGGATTATGGTACCGGCAGTGAGGGATTTGAAGATTTTCCAGTAGAGGTAGCAGGAAAAACGGGCACTGCTCAGATGGCCGGTGGTACCAGTCATGCCTGGTTTTTAGCGTATGCTCCGGTATCTGATCCTGAAATAGCAACAATTGTATTTATAGAAGAGGGTGAAACCAGTCGTAATGCTGTTCCACTGGCGGCTGACCTGCTGGAATATTATCTGGAAATTAATCAGCAGGAAGGTGATATATAAAATGAAGAAACCTTTTACTACGGAAATGATTGCTGAGGGTGTTTTAATTAATATAAATTCAGAAATTTCTTTTGACACTTTGCAAGAAAGTCTTCAGGATCATCTGGATGAAGCAGGTGATTTTTATAAAGGTGCTGATTTATTTCTGAATTTGAAGGGAATATCTTTTGCTGCTCAGGATTTAAAAAATTTAGTTGATTTTATTTCCGATAACATAGGTGATGAAACTGAGGTTAATTTTGTCAGCCATTCCAGAAAAAAGGATGATAAAGGACTGGATAAACGTCTGGTGAAAAAGGAGCGCACCAGAGAAAGTGAAGAAGTATCTTTTAAAGGAGATACAAGATTGGTTAGAGGTACTCTTCGGTCCGGACAGGCGGTAGAACATCCTCATAATGTTGTGATTATGGGAGATGTCAATCCGGGAGCAGAAGTTAGAGCTGGTGGAGATGTTTTGGTTTTCGGTAAGTTAATGGGACTTGTTCATGCCGGTGTGAGGGGGGATGAAAATTCGGAAATTGCTGCTTTAAGGCTTACCCCCACTCAAATAAGAATTGCCAGCAAGATTTCCAGACCTCCGGATAATGAAGAAGAGAATTTTGAACCACAGCCTGAGAGGGCTTTTATAGAAACAGGCAGAATTATAGTGGAGAAAATTGACTATTAAAATTAAGCTATTTTGTGAGAAAACCAGCAGGGAGGGATAAAGTTTGCAAGGAAAATCTATTGTAATTACTTCTGGAAAGGGCGGAGTGGGTAAAACTACTACCACTGCCAATTTAGGGGCTGCCCTGGCTTTGAATGAAAAAAAAGTGTGTCTCATTGATGCTGATATAGGTTTGAGAAATCTGGACGTTGTCCTGGGTTTGGAGAATAGAATAGTTTATGATCTTGTCGATGTGGTGGAAGATAGATGCAGGCTGGAACAGGCACTAATTAAAGACAAAAAAACTGACTACCTTTATTTGCTGCCTGCGGCCCAGACTAGAGACAAACAATCTGTTAATGAAGAAGAAATTAATCAGGTTATTGAGGAGTTAAGAGAAGAGATGGATTACATTTTGGTGGATTCACCGGCAGGTATAGAACAGGGGTTTCGCAACGCAATTTCCGGAGCGGATAGAGCTATTATTATTGCTACACCGGAAGTCTCGGCCGTTAGAGATGCAGATAGAATAATTGGTTTATTGGAAGCTGAAGGTGTAAATAATCCCGATCTCATTATTAACCGCATAAAAAAGGAAATGGTCGATAGAGGGGACATGATGAATATTGAAGACATGATGGAAATATTAGCTATCGATATTCTGGGGGTTGTACCTGAAGAGGAGAAAATTGTTGTTTCCACAAATCGCGGTGAACCGATTGTCCATAATAATAATACCAAAGCTGGACAGGCTTTTCGTAATATTGCTAGAAGACTGGAGGGGGAGGATCTTCCTCTCATGAAACTGGAAAAAGATTCGATCTTTTCTCGCTTTAAGCAGTTTGTAGGCTTATCATAAGGGGTGATGATTATTAGTTTACTGGATAAAGTCCTAAATTTTTTTGGTGATGAAAAAGAGGATAAGGCTGGCGGCAGTAAAAATGAAGCTAAAAATAGGCTGCAGTTTATTCTGGTGCAGGATAGAATTAAATTAACACCTGATGAGATGGAAGATTTAAAAGGTGAATTGCTGGAAGTCATGCAAAAGTATATTGATGTGGAAGATGATCGGGTAGATATGGAAATTTCCCGCGAAGAAGAAATGATGGCCATGATTGCTAACTTTCCTTTAAAAAAATCTCAGGATTAAGGAGAATCTAAATGCACTGGGAACGGAAATTTCTTAAAAATTTAAATTTAACCATTCCCATAATTGTACTAGCTCTGGTTATTTGTGGGTTTGTGGCCATTTCTACGGCTGTAAATGGTAGGGCGGGTGGATATACTACTTATTTGCGAACTCAGTTTGTGGCTGCAGTATTAGGGGTTTTAGTGGTTATTATTTTACAATTTTACGATTATAAATTATTCAGAGAATATGATTTGATACTATATTCCGCCACAATTATTGTGTTATCCAGTTTGCTGCTCATGGGTTCTACTATAGGTGGAGGAACTCGCTGGTTGACTTTAGGACCTGTATCTTTTCAACCTTCAGAGATTGCCAAAATTTTAATGATATTGTTTTTTGCCAGCTGGCTGGACAGAAATGATGATAATATTAAAACATTTCGAGGTTTTTTAAAACATTTTGCTTTTGTGATTCCTCCTTTTATGTTAATTGTGCTTCAGAATGATCTGGGTACTGCTCTGGTTTTAATTTTCATTTTTATTGTTATGTTTTTTGCTGCAGGAGGCAGAATTAAACACATATTGATATTTTTTGGGGGAGCATTTTCCGCTTTTACTGCTGTAATAATGTCTCACTTCTTTTTTTCAACCCCTCTGCTGTTTTTGCAGCCTTATCAGGTCAATAGATTGATAGGATTTATTAATCCCAATATTGATCCTCATGGTATAGGTTACAATATAATTCAGGCCAAGATTGCTATCGGTTCGGGGCAAATTACTGGTAGAGGATTTATGGCTGGTCCACAGAATCAACTTAATTTTTTACCAGAACAGCACACTGATTTTATTTTTGCTGTCATAGGAGAAGAGTTTGGTTTCATAGGTTCTGCTGTGATAATTATACTATTTATGTTATTTTTATTACAGCTGCTTAAAGTTGCTATTAAAGCTAAAGACAATTACGGTAAGCTTTTAACTCTGGGTGTAACTGCTATGTTTTTGTTTCATGTTATGGAAAATATCGGTATGGCTTTAGGAGTTATGCCTATAACCGGAATTCCCCTGCCTTTTATTAGTTATGGGGGGAGTTCTTTAGTTACTTCACTAATTGCTGTTGGATTTGTGTTAAATGTTAATATGAGACGCAAAAAAATTAATTTTTAAATGTTTTTTGAGGTGATTATAGTAAAATGGCATATGTGTTTGACGAAATAGATGATCTATTATATAAAGTAGAGAGCCCAGAAAGATACATTGGGAGAGAATGGAATTCCAGAACAAAAGACTGGGATAATATAGAACATAGAGTATGTATGGCTTTTCCTGATGTTTATGAAATTGGTATGTCCCATCTGGGGATCAGCATTCTTTACCATCTGCTTAATTCTCAAGAAAATTTTCTGTGTGAGAGAGTTTTTGCTCCCTGGAAGGATATGGAGGAACTTCTGAGAAGTAAAGATATAAATTTATTTTCTCTGGAAAATAAACGTGAACTTACCGATTTTGATGTTTTGGGTTTTACTCTACAGTATGAATTGAGTTATACCACTATCTTGAATATGCTGGATTTAGGAGGACTGCCAGTAAAATCGAGTGACCGTGGCAATGAATTTCCCCTGGTTATGGGGGGCGGTTCAACGGTTTTTAATCCTGAGCCTTTAACGGATTTTTTCGATCTTTTTTTCCTGGGAGAAGCAGAGACGGGTATTGTAAATTTAATTCAGCAATACAAGGCAATGCTAGCTGAAGGAAAATCCCGCAGTAAAATTTTGTCTGAACTATCTAGTATTCCGGGGGTTTATGTGCCTTCTTTATATGAGGATTATTATCATAAGGGGCAATTTCAGAAAACATTGCCAGTTTCTTCTGAGGTGAAGAAGGTAGTAGAAAAGCAGTATGTGCAAAATCTTAATGAAGCATTTT
This sequence comes from uncultured Halanaerobiaceae bacterium, assembly GCA_964403065.1. Taxonomy (GTDB): domain Bacteria; phylum Bacillota; class Halanaerobiia; order Halanaerobiales; family Halarsenatibacteraceae; genus Halarsenatibacter. Next base: position 6,373 of record CAYOFJ010000058.1, read on the forward strand.
ATCCTCAAGAGCCTATTGTTCCCTATATGGATATAGTTCATAATAGGGCAGCACTGGAAATTTCTCGGGGCTGTCAGAGAGGCTGTCGATTTTGTGCTGCGGGTATGTCCTATAGACCTTCCAGAGAGCGGAGTAAAGAAAATATATTAAATCTGGCTGAAAATATTATAGATAGTACCGGATATAGTGAATTATCACTAGCTTCTTTAAACACTGTAGATCATTCTCAGATAGAGGAAATTGTGGAGGAGCTGAGCAGTAAATTTGAGGATGAGAATGTGAGCCTGTCCCTGCCTTCTTTGCGGGTTAATAATTTTTCCGTAGATCTTGCCCGCCGGGTTCAAAAAGTACGAAGATCTGGACTTACTTTTGCACCAGAAGCAGGAACTCAGCGCTTGAGAGATGTGATTAATAAAGGTGTAAATGAAGAGGATTATTTTCAGGCAGTTAGAGCGGCCTTTGTAAATGGCTGGCACAGAATAAAGCTTTATTTTATGCTTGGTTTGCCCGGGGAAACCAGGGAAGATCTGGAAGGAATGGTTGAACTGGTTAAAAAGACAGCGGAAATTGGTAGGGAGTTAAGAAAGGATAAAAAAGAGAGCATGAGACCTATTGAAATTCAGGTTAATGTAACTACTTTTGTACCTAAACCTTTTACACCTTTTCAGTGGGTAAAGATGGCTGAGAATACTGAGATTGCAGAGAAAATTGAGTTTTTACAGAAAAACATGCGGGGTAAGGGTATAGATTTAGACTGGGAAGATCCTGAATTAAGCAGATTAGAAGGGGTGCTTGCCCGGGGAGATCGTAGATTAAATGATGTGATTTATCAAGTTTGGCAGCGGGGTGGTAAATTAGAAGGATGGAGTGAGGAGATTAATTTTGATCTGTGGCAGCAGGCTTTTAGCGACTCTGATCTGGAAAAAAATTATTACCTTTCGGAGTATGATACAGAAGAACAACTACCCTGGGAACATTTACTGCCCGGTGTTGATAAGGAATTTTTGCGGGAAGAGCTGCATGCTGCTAAAAATAATGAATTTACACCTGACTGCCGCTGGTCAGACTGCAGCTTTTGCGGTGTTTGTGAAAAACCCCATGAAAGCCTGGGTTTAGCTAATAGAAGCGGGGGTTTTAGTAGTGATGATTAGAGCCTGTTTTGCCAAGAAAAAGAGGTTGAGGTATATTTCTCATCTGGAATTACTGGATACTTTTCGTAGAGCAATACGGAGAGCAAAATTACCCGGAAAATATAGTGAAGGTTATAATCCCACCCTAAATCTTTCCCTTTCTCAGCCCCTGCCTGTGGGTATGCCGGGGGGAGGGGAGTATTTGGATATGGAATTACTGGAAAAGATTTCAGGCGATGATTTTGTTTCTGAGCTTAATGAATATCTTCCCTCCGGTATTGAAATTTTACAGGCTAAATTTGTATCCCATACTAATCTGGATTCACTGCAGGCTATTGTTGACAGAGCTCAGTATATTGTTAATTCTCCTATTGAAAATGAAAAAAAAGGCAGAGATCTTCTGCAGGAATTTGCCAGTAGAGACAAACTTATGGTTACCAGAAAAAGAAGAAATAAAGATGATAGAAATTATGAGTTGAGATCTATGGTACATGAAATTGATTTTTTGCAGGGAAATAAATGGTCATTCCTGGTAAGCACAGGCAGCAGGGGTAATGTCAGACCTGAGGAAATTATGCAGGGATTACGAAAAATATATACTGAGCTGCCCGAAGTACCAATTGTTGATTATTATCGTGAAGGAATGTACGTAAGTAATAATTATGGCGAAGTTTTAACTCCCCTTGCTGATGAAATTTTGGAGGAGAGGTAAATGTGAGTAAAAATAGCAAAAAAATCATTATAAACTCTGGTATAAGAGAGAAAAGAGCAGCTGTTCTGGTAAATGATAATTTGGATAATGTATTTTTTGAAAGAGATACTTATAATCGTGATGCCGGCAGCATTTATAGGGGTAAAGTTAAGGATGTTTTACAGGGGATGCAGGCTGCATTTGTGGATATTGGTAGTGAGCGGAATGCATTTTTGCATTTAAATGATGCTTATCCTTTGTTTAACAGCAAGCAGAGACATCTTTTTTCTCAGAAAAAGTTAAAAATTAATCGGGTTTTAAATCCCGGACAGGAAATAATGGTTCAGGTGACTAAAGAACCTATTGGCAGTAAAGGTGCTAAAATCACCTGTCGTATCAGTTTGCCGGGCAGATATTATGTGTTTTTACCTTTTGATTCTCGTATAAATATTTCTCGGAGAATAAATGACCAAAAAGAGAGAAATAGGTTAAGAGAAATTACTAAAGAAGTGATACATGATAAACATGGGGTTATAATAAGAACTAATGCCCAGCAGAAGGACCAGGATTTATTGAACAAAGATTATAATTTTCTTTATTCACTCTGGCAGAGAATACAAAATCGTTATCACAGATCTGACGCCCCTAAATTACTTCATAGCGATATCAATTTGATTCATCAGGTTGTCAGGGATCACCTGTCTTCTGATATAGATCGGGTTGTCATTGATGACAGAGATGATTATGAAAATCTTTCAGATTTTGCTGAAAAACTTGCCCCTGATGTAAATTCCCGAATCTTTTTCTATCAAAGAGACAGACCTATTTTTGAAACTTATGGAATAGAACAGGAACTGGAATCTTTAATGCAGCGTAAGGTTTGGCTTAATTCTGGAGGTTATGTAACTTTTGATTCTACGGAAGCTCTGGTAGCTGTAGATGTGAATACCGGTAAATTTACCGGAAAAAAGAATCTTCAGGATACAGTTTTTAAAACAAATTTAGAAGCTGCTAAAGAGATTTGCCGTCAGTTAAGATTAAGGGACATTGGGGGAATAATTATAATTGATTTTATAGATATGGAAATAAAATCGAATCGCGATAAAATTCTGCAGGTGATGGAAACTGAACTGGAAAGAGATAGGACTAAGACGTCACTGCTGGGGCTGACAGAGCTCGGGTTGGTTGAGCTTACTCGGAAAAAAGTTAGAGAGAGATTGGGGGAATTAATTCAGAAAGAATGTACCTACTGTGAGGGTACAGGTCGGATAGTTGCTGAAACCACTATGGCTTTTAGGGTCATAAGAAAGCTCACTTCTTTAACTTCCCGGGAAAATTTTGAAGCGATTTTGTTTGAGGTTCATCCTGATGTTGCTTCAGTTTTAATAGGGAATAGAGGAGATAAATTAACAGAACTCGAAGAAGAGTTAAACAAAGATATTTATATTAGGGGTAATAATGACCTACATATGGAAGATTTTGAAATTATTGATAAAGGGAGCCGGCAAAGACTTAAAGAAATGGCTCTCCCCGTCAAAGAAGGCGGTAAATATAGATTTAAGGTGGAGGAGAAACATTCTGAAAATGAATCATCGGGTATTGCCCGCAAGAAAGGGTATATTATTATTATAGAAGGAGCCGGAGATAAAGTTGGAGAAAAAGTAAAAATAAAAATAACTTCGGTTCACCGGACTTATGCTCAGGCAGAATTAATATCAAATTCTTGACTTTTTTAAATATATATGCTAAAATCACTATCTGTAGGTGTATTATATATTGTTTTAAATTATATTTTAAACTTTGTTTGATTTTTTGGAAATGGGTAAATCCCATACCAAAACCGCTCGAAAGGGGCGCCAAAAGGAGAATAAATATTTTCTCTGCCTGCTTTCGGCGAGTCTGAGGTTAGGGAGGTGGAAGTAATGTATGCAGTAATTAAAACCGGA
>CAYOFJ010000059.1:0-10071 GCA_964403065.1 uncultured Halanaerobiaceae bacterium
ACAGGAACCAGCTTTACTTTTGTTCCCATGGCCATTGCTGCAGCTGAAGCGGGGGGAATCCCTCTGGTTCTGGGTATGTCTCTGGCTACTGCACCTGTACAAATTATTATCAGCAGATTTATAAAACAGGCCCAGCAGCTTTTTCCTCCTATTGTCACCGGTACAGTGGTGACTCTGATAGGATTAAGCCTGATAGAAGTTGGTATGCAGGACTTTGCCGGTGGAGCTGGTGCCGCAGATTTTGGTAGTCCGCGCAATTTAATGGTGGGATTTTTTGTTTTAGTGGTGATAATTTTATGCAATCGTTTTGGTTCGGGACTGGTGAAAATTGGTGCCGTGGCTATCGGATTGATAGCCGGATACATACTTGCCATACCACTGGGAATGGTTGATTTTGCCCCTATAATGGATGCCGGCTGGTTTACAATTCCTCGCCCACTTCATTTTGGTTTAGACTTTGATCTGGCTCATCTACTGCCCTGGGTAATAGCATACTTTATAACCTCTATTGAATCATTGGGTGACCTTACGGCTATTGCAGAAACTTCCAATGAACCTATAACTGGTAATCTGCACAAGGAAAGACTCAGCCGCGGTTTGCTGGCTGATGGTCTGGGCAGCGCTGTCGCTGCAATTTTTAATTCTATGCCCAATACCACTTTTAGTCAAAACATCGGCGTTATACAGATAACCAAAGTAGGTAGCAGAGTAGTTGGCTATGCAGTAGCTGCCATTTTACTTCTTCTGGGGTTTTTGCCCAAAATAGGTGCTATAGTAAGTGTCATGCCAGAACCTGTACTCGGAGGTGCCACTTTAGCCCTGTTCGGTATGGTAGCAGTTGCGGGAATAAATATTGCTACTAAAGATGGCCTGACTGATCGAAAAATATTTATTTTTTCTATCAGCTTAAGTTTTGGCCTGGGCATAACCTTTCACCCGGAAGCAGTTGAGCAGCTGCCGGAACTGCTTGCTACTATGCTCTCCTCGGGAGTTGCTGTGGGAGCGATTTTAGCTCTTATTTTAAATCTGCTCATTCCTCGAGAAAATTAAATGTCCCTGAAGACTAAAATAAATTATAATAGTTTCACTAAGAAATTCATTTTCCGATGCATTTAGCATTGTCTCTTGTTATGCCAGGAATCATTATTGCGATATTTTCGAAGTGTCGCTTTTATTCAAAGCAATATTATAATATAACAAATAAAAAACCCGTCGGTATATCTAATTTTATTCTGCCGGCGGGTCCAGTCTATAAAATTTTTTATGAGGACAGATTTTATGTGTTTAATTGTTTCTGATTGCTTCTGGATGTAAAATCTCTTCACCAGAAATAAGGAATCTTTTCCTGGTGAGAATCTTTGTCTAAAAATTCCCTGAGCTGTCTTTCAGAAACCATCCACTCATCTCCCAGTGTTTTACCTTCAAGTTCTCCCTGCTTCAGCAGCTGTAATACTTCTTCTACCTCTAGATCTAAAACTGCTGGCAATTCTTTAATACCATAAATTTTCATGTTTATCACCACCCTTCGCAAAAACTAACTTAACTCAAAAATAAATCAAGTGCTCTTTGTAATATAAGTATAACATTCATTTCATGATTTGGATAGTGTTAAATTAAAAATATTGCAAAAAATAAAAAAACAAAGTTAAGGGTATAACCATCACTGCTTATACCGTACATATAACGATTTTCATCAGCTGTTCTGAAGAAAAACCAGTTATAAAACTACACACCCTTCTCAAATTTTTCCAGATATTCTGATAAAATTCGGTTTTTAGCCTGTGCCCAATCTTCCCGCGTATTGACATTGTAAAAAACATGGGAAAAGTCGGCATATTTTTTTAGCTTTTTTTTGCTAATATGCTCTACATTTACCCTAGAGAAAAATTTTATTATCTTCTTTTCGCCTTTCTCAATAGTCTCTTCTATTGCCGACAGACAGCTCTTATTATAAACAGCCGCCAGAGGCTCAAGCCAGCCTCCTTCTTCCCGGGGGATTAAAATATCCTGTTCCGCCTTTTCCAGCATCCAGTCTGCCAGCATACAGGGAAAAAAAGGCATATCACAGGCCATGAAAAAATTCTTCTCCTGGCAGGAATATTTCAAACCGGTGTACATCCCCCCCAGAGGCCCCGCATCCAGTTCATCTTCTAATACCTCTGCTTTATAAGAGGTAAAATTATTTTTATTTTTAGCTACAATGTATACTTCATGCTGAGACAGAAATCGCTCCAGTATAAATTCTAACAGTGTTTTATCCTGATAAAAATTCATGTGTGGTTTGTCCCCATCTTTCATACGGGAGCTCTCTCCTCCTGCCAGTATAAAAACCGACAATTTGTCTCCTCCTCTCTGCAAACTTAATTTATAATATAAAAAGCAAAAGCCATTAATATACTGAAATATTTCAATCCAGGGCAGCTTTTCATTAAAAACTGACAAAATCACTATCGGGGCCTGGAAATATATCATTTTAATAGACCCCTATAACTACCAATTAAACTAACTTTGAGCAAAATTTGAAACCAGTCTGAAAAAGCCCCGGATGACCTCTAGATTCAATCAACCAGTTCAATGATGGTAAATTTCTGGCAGCCGCAGAACTTTTACTTCCATCCCTTCTTCCAGGGGAGGAGATCCGGCCGGAATATCTATAAGACAGTTGCATTCCAGAGTTGATTTGAGCACTCCTGGCCTCTGCTTTCCTCTGCTCAATTTCACAATATTTCCCGATTCAGATTCCACCAGCCAGCTTCTCAGCATACGCCTGGTGCTGCTGGGCCGACCAAATTCATCGGCAAAAACTGCCTTAGTTTCGGTCAGATCAAGATATTTTAACCCATTTATATAGGTTATAATGTGTCTTACCAGCAGATCATATGTAATCAAAGCCGCTGCTGGATTACCCGAAAGGGCAAAAATGGTTTTACCGTTAATCTCTCCGCATACTATGGGAGTGCCTGGTTTTAAATCCACCTTCCAGAAATATATTTCTCCTCCCATTTCTTCAATTACATCTATCATGAGATCTTTTTCTCCTACTGAAACTCCTCCAGTGGTGACCAAAAAGTCACAGTCAGGCAGTACCCGGGAAATACTGTTTTTAATTTCCTCTTTTTCATCTGCTGCAGTTAAATTTTCTCGGACTTTTGCTCCGGTCTCTTTCAACCGGGATGATATCATATAATTGTTGCTATTATATATTTTACCGGGCTTTAAATTTTCTCCCACAGGCTGCAGTTCATTGCCGGTGGTTATGACAGACACTTCGGGAAAGGGACTAACTCTGACTTTTTCAATTCCCATGCTGGCCAAAACTCCCAGCTGAGGTGAACGCAAAAGTGTACCTTCCCTACAGAGCAGCTCTCCTTTTTTGATATCTTCCCCGGCAGGCGCGAAATTTTGCCCCGGTTTTAACTCTTTACTGATCTCGACTTCTTCCTGATTCCAGTTAACTTCTTCCTGCCTTATCACACAATCTGCCCCCGCAGGTATTGGGGCTCCTGTCATTATGCGAACAGCCTGTCCCGGCTTTACTTTTTTCTGAGATTTATCTCCGGCATAAAGCCAGCTAACAATCTCTAATTTTATCGGTTTTTCATTTGCTCCTTTAGTATCTTCAGCTCGCAGGGCAAATCCATCCAGTGGTGATCTATCAAAAGGTGGTTGATTTATTGGAGCTTTTATGTCTTCAGCCAGAGCTCGTCCTCCCGCCTGACTGAGATGTATTTCTCCTGAAGAAAAATTGGATAATTTGTTTTTCAGCAGCTTTCTGGCTTCTGCAAGTGGAATTCTTTTTTTCATAAATTGAATTACTCCTTTGCATTTTTTCGGTGCAAAATAATAAACACCGGTGGAGCTGGCAAAAGTTAATAAATAGACCTTTCCTCTTGCTCTTAAAATTAAGCCCCACCGGTTTATTATTAATCACTTTGTTATTTATTAATCTTCCTCTTCATCTATTATAGAAACTTCTTCCACCTCTTTGCTGGCACTTTTTAGTTCTCTTAATCCTGAACCAATGGCTCTTCCGATTTCTGGCAATCTGCTGGGACCGAATATGATCAAAACAATTCCCAGTACTATTGCCAATTCCGGTGCTCCCAGACCAAACATTATTTAACCCCCTCGGTTTCTTTCAGTTAATTATAAAACTATTAAGTCTTCCTTATAGTTTAATTCGTTATGATAGGGGAAAATCCTTCCTGATAGCAGTCATATTAAAGATTAAACTTTTTCTATCTCCACAATAACCTCATTAACCATGGCATGACCTACAATTGATTCCACCTGATATTCTACATAATCATTGGGATTAATAGAATCAATTTCATGGGCTACTTTATAATGAGGAGAACGATTACCATAACTACCAGGATAATAAACGGTTTCAGGATGAATTCTTTCGGTCACTTTCACTTCCACAGTATCGGAGAAAATCTCGGAGCTCATTTCCACAATTTCTCCATCTTCGATCCCCATCTCCTCCGCTCTGTCTGCATTCATCCATAATCTATTAGTATTATAATCTTTGGTAATCTGCAGAAGCTGTGGTGTATTGGCGGTAGCAGTATGAGAATGATAAGCTTCTTTACCGTGCACCAATCTGAATTCATTATCAGTAAATTCCAGACCGGTATCCGGAGGATGCCAGCTAGCCACCGGTGGAGCACCATGTCTCTCAAATTCGTCAGAATAGAATTCGAATTTACCGCTGGGTGTGTTGAGCTCAGGCTCTTCATCCGGTTCCGGTACATCCACCCACATAGAGCCCACCTGCTTGAAAGTTTCTAAAGAAATATCATAAGGCTCTAATATAGCTTCGTTAACATCATCCAGAGTAAATTGAAAATATTCTTCTACACCTAATCTTTCTGCCAGTTCCACAATGATTTCATCATAACTTTTTGTTTGAGGATGCATCTTCGGGATTACCTGAGATCTCATGGCCAGTGTTCCTCTTCTACCTCCCCGAGATTCTATAACTTCTTCTCTTTCGGCAAAACTGCATTCAGGCAGTATATAATCGGCCACCATAGCAGTTTCTGACATCTGGGTTTCACAAACCACCAGCAGATCGAGAGAGCCAAAACCTTCTTCCATATGGTCATAATCAGGAAAGTTCCGCACAGGATTATGATGTCGTACCATACCTGCTTTTACCTCACCCTCTTTAATTCTTTCCGCCAGCACATGGGGAAGTCCATGGCCGGTTGCCAGAGGAAACTCATCTTCTTCTCCAGCGCCATCAGCACGACGGGTATCGGGAGTAGAAGGGGCGGGATATTTATCTTCATCCAGACTTCCCGTTTCTGGACCTTTATAGAAAAATAGACCTCCTTCTTCATTGATATTGCCCAGCAGGGCATTTATATAGGCAACTGCTCTGGCTGTGTCTGTACTGTTCTCATAATTGCAGCCAAAAGCCCCTTTCCATGTAGGATGAACAAATGCGGCAGGTGCTGCTTCTGCCAACTCCCGGGCCATAGTTGTTATTTTTTCGGCCGGAATATTGGTAAGTTCTTCAGCCCATTCGGGTGTGTATTCATCCAGACTATTGGCAAATTCATCAAATCCTACTGTGCGTTCGGAGATGAATTCCTCGTCATAAAGCCCCTCATCTACAATGACTTTACTCATGGCCAGCACCAGGGCCATATCGGTTCCCGGTTTAATAGGAAGCCATTCATCAGCCAGAGTAGCAGTTTCATTCTGTCTGGGATCCACACAAATAATCTTTGTTTCTCCAGTTAAAGCTGAATTTACAGCCTTTAACTGACTGGTTCTAATACCACCACCGTAATTTCTACCCAATAATATTACATATTCACTATTGGCTATGTCAGCCGACGGAACTCCGCCCATGGTTGCATTAAAGCCTTTTGTACGCGCAGTATTGCAGGCGGCATTATGAGTGGTAATGGTGCTAACATCAAGAGCATGCATGAGTCTGTTGCCATAAAATACCCCTGTCTTTCTGGGGTTATGGGCATAAAAAACTGTCTCTGGACCTTCTTCTTCCAGAATTTCAGAGAGTTTATCTGCTATTTCATCCAGGGCCTGGTCCCATTCTATGGGCTCGAATTCACCATCTTCAGTTTGTTTCCAGGGTCGCTCAAGCCTTAAAGGATCATATACCCAGTCAATACCACCGTGAGCTCTGGGGCACAATCTGCCCTGACTGCGGTCATTTTCTTCATGGCCGGTCATTTTCCAGATTCTATCATTTTTCAAATGCACCCACATTCCACAGTGACTGGAACAGACATTACACAGGCTGGGCCTCTTTACTATTTCTGCCTGATGATGTTCTTTTGCCCAGCTGTCAAAATCAAAACCTTTTAATCCCAATCCCAGTGCGCCTGCTGCCATTCCAGCTGTCTTTAAAAACGATCTTCTAGTTAATGGCATTAATATATTCCCTCCTGCTTAAAATTAATCTTTATTATTCTTTATAAATATTAAGATTTTGGCTGTTAAAAATTTTAAATCAGATCAAAACTTTCAGGTTCAGCTCTAAGAACCATCAGTAAACCAAGACCATCCTGGGCTTCCAGGCCATACAGGTAGGCCTCTTCCCCCTCATCTTCTAGACTGCGAACTCGTTCTCTACCTATTTCAGCCATCTCTTTCTGACTGCCAAATTCCATAGCATAAGTAGGACATGTGGTAACACAGGCCGGTTTTTGTTCATGAACCAATAAATGATCGCAACCATTGCATTTATACATCTTGCCCTCAATTACCTCGGGCACTTCATAAGGGCAGGCACCTATACATTCTTCACATCCTATACAGGTTTCAATATCGGTGACAGTCATCTCTCCCACGTCTTTTTCCAGGGCATCAACAGGACAAACATCTATACAGGGAGCATCATTACAGTGGAAACAGCTCCAGCGGGAAGCTCTATATTCCACATCTGGATAGCTGCCCTGTTCATAACTTTTGAACCGGATGCTTTGTGCGGTTATGGGAAACTCATTTTCATTCTGGCAGGCCACCCGGCAGGCCTGACATTCTACACAGAGACTTTGATCCAGAAATAATGCTTTCTTTTCTGTGCTCAAATCTTCAGCCTGAAGAGTTTTTTGGCCCAATCCCATACCGGCCAGAAGAGTTGCTCCGCCCATAGTTGCGCCTTTTTTCAAAAAGCTTCTTCTGGATTCAGTATTATCCTTGTTTTTATTCTTTTTGTCTTCACTCATACTTTATTCACCCCGTAAATTTTTTGAATTTATCCTGACAGCTTTCATCCAATCCCAGAAACTTCCATTCCTCTCTCACAAATTTCTCCAGCAGCCTTATTACTTCCCGATAAAATTGTGATATCTGCTTTTTTTCTGCCTCTTTCCTCATATCCGGTATCCAGTCCATATGATGTTCAAGAAACATCTTCTGTCTTTCCTCAAGTTTCTTTTCCACCAATATACTCATCAGTTCCAATTCAAATCCTATAAAATCAGGCATAGACTGAAATTCATCCGGTATATCTTTACCGATTTGATCCAGGATATACTCCATATGCTGAGCCCAATCGCTCATCAGATAACCCTTATCATCAGCAAAAGGCATTTCACAGCTGGGATCAGTTGTCCAAACTTTATAGATTGATTCGATAGGCTTAATTTTACCCTGGCGGGGAGAAATATCCTCGCGCCACTTGTGTTTTAATTCAGAAAGATCAGGAAGTTCTTTTGATAAAATATCGTGAATTTTATAATTATCTTCGCCAAAATAATCCTTCCAGATAGAAATATGCTCACCCTGTTCTAGCTCCTGGTAAATATCCTTTTCTGGACTGTCAAATAATTGTCGGAATAAAAGATAACAGTTGCGCCGTGAATTTGAAGTTTTAGCTGATTTAGAGATCTTAAATTTCACCTCCTTGCTAATATCTCCCGGGGCTAAAATAGTAAAATGAAATACCAAAATTTAACTTAACAGCCCGGAAAATTGGAGATAATATTCAGTTTAAAAATATAAAAGATATTGTTCATTAAATAACATGAATCACTATATATTATTTTAAAGATAATCATATAAATTCCTGCTCTTTTTAAAAAAAATTTAACTTTAATATTATTATCAAGAAGATAATGTTAATGAGTTTAATAAAGTTTTATTTGTTATAATTTATCCACAATAAAATAGAGATTTCTCCCAGAGATATATTCTCTTTATATTTGTAAATTTTGATCTTAATCAAATTATATATTTTTCCCATTAAAAATATAAAAACAACAACTATTATTGATAATTATTTGCAATTAGTAAGGAAATTTGTTATATTTTTATTGGTAGCAAAAATCAATTCTTTTTGTCATATAAGATTTTAGAGGCAAATTTACTTAAATTTTTAAACTAACCACAAATCAAGAACATAATTATAATTTCAGTTTAACTCTAAAAAATGTTTTAGTGTAGAATCTAATAGTTCGGAGTAATGAACATAATACATAGAAAAAAGCAAGCTAATTTTAAAATTTTACAATAGGGGGTAATAATTCATGAAAATGATGAAAGGAGTATTATTAGCTTTAGTACCGGCGACTATATATGCATTATATAGTTACAGGTTATCAGCTTTTATACTTATTTTAGCTTCTATAATCGGAGCAGTGCTGGCGGAAGCCATATATCAAAAAGTGGCAGGCAAACCTATTAAAATAGACAATATGAGTGCTGTTTTAACCGGACTGCTGTTTGCATTTACACTTTCTCCGTCCACTCCGGTATACGCTGCCGTTATTTCTGTAGCTTTCGGTATCATAATAGGAAAGCAAATTTTTGGCGGCTTTGCTAGAAATATATTCAATCCTGCTCTTTTAGGACGTTTGTTTTTGATTTTTGCTTTTCCCGAAGCTCTCAGCCCATGGCAGTCAAGAGTTGACATGGTTAGTACTGCCACACCTCTGGGAAATTTTTGGGAAACAGGTGAAACGATAGAATTAAGCGAAGCATTTTTGGGATTAGCACCCGGCAGTATGGGAGAAATTTCTGCACTGTTAATTTTGCTGGGCGGAATTTACATTATTTACAAAAAGTATGCCCGCTGGAGAATACCGGTGAGTATTCTGGCTACTGCAGCGGTTTTTGCTCTGGTGATGGGACATAATCCTTTGTTTCATTTATTTACAGGTAGTTTGATGATTGGAGCCTTCTTTTACGCCACAGATCCCATGACTTCTCCGAAATATCCCGCAGGACAGATAGTTTTTGGAATAGGTGTGGGTTTAATTATAATGTCTATGAGATTCTGGGGCTGGCTGCCGGAAGGAACAGCTTTCGGAATTTTAATCATGAATATATTTGTTCCCTATCTGGACAAAAAATTTAAACCTGCAAAATAAAAATTTGTAATATGTGAGGTGAAAAAGCATGAATGAAACAACATTTTTTAGAGGTGTTTCACTGGCAATAATAATGTTAGTTGTAGGTATTGGCTGGTTTTTTATAAAATCTGGCAGTTCCAAAGAAAATCAGGAAGAATCTCGAAGTAAAAATCAGGCGAAGAAACAGGCAATAAAATACTCTGTAATTATAGGTGTCATATATATGGTAGTGCTGATGGGAGCAGCAAATATTTAATTGCCCTGTTTTACTTTAAATTTAGCAAATTCCCTTTACAGCAGGTAAAAAAGAGGATAGAATAAGGCAGATGTCTGTTGAAAGTATAAATAAAAATTTGAAAGGATGACCACAATGACAAAAACCTATGATGACAATTACCTGCTGGAAACCTACAAACAAAAAGCTGAAAAGCTGGGAAGGGCTCCTACATCCAAAGAACTTGATAATGACCCTCTACTGCCATATTATTCCACTTATTATAAGAGACTGGGTACCAGAGAGGAAATTTGTCGTAAACTGGGGATTTCCTGTATCAGCAAAGCAAAAATTAATGCCTTATGCGGTCACTGTCCCCGGGAGCCAGAAATTTGTGGAGAAAAACAGTCCGAATGTGCTGAAAAAGCTCACTCATTTTACGGTTAAAAATGAAGGAAAATAACTTCGGTTTATAGAAAGTTATAATTGCGGTGAGTCCCAGCGACCTAATATAACGCTGCC
>CAYOFJ010000060.1:0-10010 GCA_964403065.1 uncultured Halanaerobiaceae bacterium
GTAACTTTGCTTGCTTTAGCTTTACTTATGCCATTATGGGATATGTACGGAAATATAATTCAATTTTAGAAAGGATGAGTTTAATGAATTTAAAAAATCAGGCAGGATTTACACTGGTGGAGATGGCAGTAGTTATTGCTATTTTAGGGATTTTAATGGCGGTAGGTCTTCCGAATTTTTCTGATGTTTTAGAATCGGCCGAAGTAACTCAAATTAGAATGGAAATTATGCAGGCCCGGGTAAATGTAGAAGCTTATCTGGCAGATAGAGTACATTGGGGTCTTGATGAAGATGATTTTGTGACTACTATCGATAATAAATTAGAAGATATTACATTCTCCTGGAAAGATAATGATAAAAAAGAATATTATATACTTGAGCATACCGAAAAAGTTGGCGATAAAATGTATAAGTATGACAGCGAAGAAAATGAGATATTATTATCTGAATAGATAGTGATTTGCCTATGAAATTATTAGAAATAATCTTAGTATTATCAATAAGTTTTTTCCTGGTTTTTAGTGCTCGGTATAATTTTGATTTAGAAACTGAACTGATAAAAATTGAAACCAGAAATGAATTATTATATTCTCTGATATATTCACGCAGCAGGGCTATATTAATGCGAGAAAAGATAAAATTAGTTTTTGTTTTAGAAGAGAATTTACATGAGAAGCCAGATAAAATACTTAAATTAGTAAAATCTACCGAAGATAAAACTGATATAATAGAATATAACAGGATTCTTCCAGAAGTAGAAATTATTGGTTTATCATCAAATGAGGAATATTCTCCATTTCATTTTACTGCAAATGGAAATGCTAGAAATGGAACATTAAAATGGGAGGTAGATGGGGATATTGAAAGTATTGTCATCAATAACAGGGGAAGAATTAGACTGGAAAGATGAAAAGGGGTTTAGTTTAATAGAAACTTTGGTTTCTTTATTGATTCTTACATTAATAGGTGGCAGTTTTCTGACATTTTATGCTATTAGTGATTATATAGAGAGAGAATATGAAAATAAAAATAACTTTTATTTTGGGGCATATAGTCTTGGCCAGGAACTTTTATACCAACTTTACAAAGAAGATGATGAAGATTTGATTTGTTTGCTGACCGAGCCTAAAACTGTGGAAGAACTTTATTTGCAGGGTTATGAATTTAATACTGTACCAATTAATTATACTTCTGAATGGAAGATATCTGCCAATAACATACACGATTTAACTTTTAGTGTTTTTGAGATTACAATAAAGAATCAAAATGGAAGTAAATTAATTTTTAATTATGCTGAACCTGGTCATCTCTTTGATTTTGGCTGGGGAGGTGGGCCTTTTTGATGTTTTCGGGTCAATATCAAGCAGGATTTTCTTTACTTGAGGTACTACTATCGATAATGTTATTTGCTGTTTTCTTATCAGTGAGTATTTTAATATTAAACAGTGGTTTTTCTATGCTGGATTTAGAAGTAGTTGATCCTGGAATAAAACAGGAACTGGAACTGACGGGGTTACGAATTTCCCAGGATATTATTAGAAGTGAAAAAATCAGATTCCCGGAGGAAAATTGTCCGGATGCTATAGAATTGATGGTTTTGAATGAAGAAAAAAGTATGTGGCTAAAATATTCAAAGTATAGTTCCACCTTTGGAGAGGAGTTAGCTTTACAGGTTGAAACCACAGAAGCAAAAGATTATAACGGAGACTCATGGAAAGAAGAAGTTGATTATACTCGCAGGGATTCAATTTTAAATCAAATTGAGGATGTCAGTTTTCAGTTAAGCTCTAATTCCCAATATTTGAAGCTTGAAATTAGCAGGGAAGGAAAAGGAGGAGGGATTTATACTTGGCAGAAAAATATTATTTTACTTCCAGAAACGAAAATATTATAGTACAGGAAGATGGTTTTTTAACAGTCTTTACATTGTTTTTATTGGTAATTTTACTGAGCATAGTGGGGATTAAAGGCTCTGGAATAATCTGGAGAGAAAAACAGGGAGAAATTTTGAGAAACAATCTTCAACTTGAAGCATTTATTTACTCTGGTATTATGCAGGAAGAATTATTTATCGATTATCTTAATCAATTTTCAGATTCAGAAAAAAGTTTTATTCAGATGCCATCAATTCAGGTAGAATATTCCAGGATGGGATATTATTATCATAATGAAGTTTTGAATGAAGAAGATTATAAGATCTCAATTGAAGCAGCAGATCTAAAATCCGAAAAAACATCCATTCATCGTTATTATATTGATTTAAAGAAATACGATTGAAAATAAATTATTTAATGAGGTGATAGAATGATATTTAGAGCTCCGCAAAACTATATTTTTATCGGTGAAAAAAATATATTCTATGCAAGTGTGAAGAAAAATAAGAAAAATAAGTTTAAAATTGAAAAAAAGTTGCAGCGAGAAATACCTCAAGGAATTTTGAGTTCGGGGAAAATCGTCAGAAAAAATCAGTTCATTGATTTTATCAAAAGAATAAATAAAAAATTTAATATGAAGGGAGGAAGTGTGAAGTTTATTCTACCTGATAATCTTGTCGGAAACAAGTTTTTTCAAGTTCCTGCAATGTCTAAAAGCGGAATCAATGATTATCTTGAAGTTGAAGCTGAAAGGATTTCTGATTTCTCATTAAATGAAACTGTGGTGGATTATTCTATTGTGGGAAAAGACGAGAAGAATATAAATTTACATCTTGCCACTGTTGAAAAAGATTTGATAATAGATTATCAGGAAGTTATCTGGAAAACTTTTAAAAAATGTCAGGGAATAACTTTTAGAGCAGACGCGACCTGGCCCGTACTCTCACAAATATGTGGCAATGAGAAAATTATCCTATTAGAATTGCATGAGAATATAACTTATATTTCTGCTGCTAGTAGAAATCAAACTTATTTGTACTGGCAAAATTTTCAAACTATTAATACCTTAGAAAGAATGCAGCAAACAATAAAGGAAGTTGATAAATACCTGGAGCAAGAAATGAATTTAGAAATTATAAAAAAAATATATATCTGGGATACTAGAAAGAAAAAAATTGAATTTCCCCAGTTAAATGCCGGACACAACTGGATAAATTTAAATTTAGATGATTTGAATTTGAGTTTAGATAAAAGTTTTATAGAATTCTATAACTTGAATACAGACTATTTTTTACCTTTGCTAGGAATGATAATACGTGATCTTTAAAAGTGAAGATTCAATAAATTTTCTTAATTTTTTTGACTATTTAATTTTAAATTTCAGCAGAAAAATTATAATATTTTTTATTATAATATTACTTATTATTATATTGTTCAGGGTAAGTTTACAAAATATTAAAGATGAATTAATGGAAACTCATTTAAAATTAGAGCAGGAAAACAAGATTTTAGAAATTGATATAAAACAAATAAAGAATCTGATCCAGCAAAAAGAACATCCAATTAATCACTATTTTTTAATAGAGCAGGGAATAAAAATACTTTCTGATAAAGCTAAATTGACTGAATTAGACTATACTTATCCACTTTTGACTATAAGGGGGAGAGCTAAAGATGAAAATAGTTTGAGTGAAATTACTTTAAAATCGGAAAAATCAAGCTCAGAAAAAATAGATAGCTCTATTTTACGTACAGATTATAGAACTAATCCGGGTTTTATTTTAAAAGTAAAATTTAGAGGTGAACTGGATGAACAATAAAGTAAAAATGTTAGGCTTTATGGTTATAATTATATTTAGTTTTTTAATTTTATCTATTAACACATCCAGAATATTTCAGGAAGTCAGGGAATTTGAACAGCTCCAGAAAAATGAAAAGATGAAAATTACAGCCAATGAACTAAAATTACAAGAAGTAAAAGAGGTTTATAATCAGTCAACTGATGAAGGCTGGAGCGTTATTCCTTATTATGAAATTGAAGAAACTTTTACAAACTGGCTGCTTGAAGAGGAAATAATTTTATCTCAAAATTCTACTTTGAATTCGGGAAGAAAGGAAATAGAATTTAAAAATGATATACATATGGTTTGGCGGGAATTCATACCATTTTTAAATTATTTGATTAATTATTTCCAGGAGCCCAGGTTACAGATAAATAATACTGAAATCGAAAACCGTCTTAATGCAAACGTTAAATTTAGTTATTTGCCTAATAAAGAAAATAAAATTTTGCTCAATAAAAAATTGCTAACAGATTTTCAAAAGAGTTCTGTGAAAAATTCATTCCCTGTGTTAAACGAAAAATTGACGATTTCAGATGGTGATCCTAATTATTATGCTAGAGATATAGAGCCAGAAAGTGAGATAAATGATTTTCCTAAAAAAGAGCCTATTCAACCATTGCCGGATTATATAGAAATATTGGGTTATATAAGTAATGGTGATAACTCTTTTTTTCTATTGAAAATTGCAGACAACAAGATTTTACTTGATACATTTACCGGGGAAGAAAAACAAAAAATAATTGTAGATGAAAAAGAATACAGATTAAAGTATGGAGACGAATTATTCTTTTTGCGAGGGAGAGATTAAATTGACAAACATAAAAAAAATGGTTTTAATTATATTAGTGGTGATAATTCTTGTTATATTTACAGGAGATAATATTTTGATTGGTCTGGATCATTCTTCTAATATTAATGGTGAGCAGGAAATTGACTTTGTAGATGCAAATTTGCGGGATATAATATATACTTTTGCAGCGGTTTATGATTTAAATGTTTATGTTTTTGAAAATGTTACGGGAAGAGCTAGTATTAAACTGCAGGGAAAAGAAGGGGTTGAAGTACTTGAAAATTTAATCATTAATAGTGGATATAGCTGGCAGGAGAAAAATAACGTTATATATATTGGCAGCGAAGATGAGTCCAGGGAAATCAAACCTGAAAATATATTTTCTCGAGAGGACTGGACATTTGAAACTTTAAACTTCCCTGAAGAATGGGAAGAAGATTGGAATGTGATGCTGGATCGTTTTTATCCGGACGTTATGAGAATAGTGAACAAACAGGATAAAATTTTAGTAATAGCAGGTCAAGAAGAGACAGTCACAAGAAAAAAGGAATTAATTGAAGCTATATTTCCTGTTGATAAAGAAAAGAGAACTTATAACTATAAAGAAAAAACAGAGATAATATCTGTACCAAAAGACGATAATCTGGAATTTAATTTTCTGGAAATATTTTCAGATATAAGTTTCCGTGACTTTAGTGATTCGGGTTTTGTGTTTTTATCAGGCCAGGAAAAACAGGTAATTGCAAGCATGAAAGCAATTGAAGATTATATTGAAAGATTTGTTTTAAAAGAAAAAATAATTACTTTAAATTATATTTCAGCAGAAAATGTAATTGAAAATCTGGAGCTTTTTGATTCAATGGTTAAAATGAATGCACTTAATGAGTCTCGATTAATCATAAAAGGAAACAATCGTGATATAAAAAGAGCCGAAAACAAAATAGCAGAATTAGACCGACCTCTTCAGCAGGTTATGATTGAATTGGAAGTGTTGGAGTTTTCTCGAGATGAATTAGAACAGAGTTTTATTATGGTGCCTCCTGAAATAGGAATTGCTAAAGAAAATTTAGATTCATTTGAATTTAATCTGGCCTGGGATCAATTTATTAAGAATGCTAGAGAAAAAGGAGAGATGGAACTTTTAGCTTCAGCTAGATTATCTGCTCTTGCTGGAAAGCCAGCCAGAATTCATATAGGAGAAAGTTTTCCCCTGGCGATAGAAGTGGATGGTGAGGAACAGCTGGAATATTTAGATGCTGGTATAATTCTTGAAGTGTTAACGAAAATAAATGATAGAGAGGAAATTGAACTATATGTTGAACCGGAAATCAGCACGGCTGAAATGACTGCCGGAGGTTTTCCATCTTTTAATACCAGAAAACTAGAAAGCAGTATTAGATTAAATGATGGTGAAACATTCCTGTTGGGGGGCATAACCCGGGATCAAACGCAATTAACGGGCGAAAAAACTCCATTTTTATCCAGTATACCGTTACTAGGAAATTTGTTTAGTGGAGAATATTTTAGCAAGGAAAGTTCAGAGCTGATTATTTCTGTTACACCACATCTTTTGAAAGATGAGGAAGCTGAATTGCAGGAAAATTACAAGGAGGAAAGAATATATTAATATAGAAAATAATTCTGGAGGAAAGTAATGATTATAACATTAATCGGTATGATGGGTGTAGGGAAAACAACAGTAGGCAAACAATTATCCCGTGATCTAAATTGGTCTTTTTATGACATAGATGAAATCATTCGAAGTCGAACTGGTAAAGACATCTCCGAAATATTTTTCTACGGGAGTGATCTTGTATTTAGACACTGGGAAAGAAAAATAATAGCAGAGGTTTTCACAAAAAATTCTCAAGGTATAATAGCTCCTGGTGGGGGAGCTATTTTATCCAGGAATAATAGAAAACTGTTTATGAAAGAAGGAGCAGTTTTTTATCTGGCTGCCGACATTGATGAGATTTTAAACAGAGTTAATTTCAGTGATAGGCCGCTTCTAAATCAAGCGGATAATCCAGAGAAAAAAATTAAAGAATTATATATGCAAAGAAGAGAATTATATAAAATGGGGAATAAAATTGATACTACTAATTTAACAGTAGATGAAACAGTGGAAACAATAAAGAGAAAAATTAAATAAACATTTATTAATGATAAGGAGGGAGTTAGAAATCTTAATCCTGGTTGCGAACGGCCCCAATATAAATATGCTTGAATATAGAGATAAAAACATTTATGGTCATATTTCTGAAAATGAAATTCGCAGAGAACTAGAGTCAAGGGCTCAAAAAGATGAGAACAAAATTATTTGGTGGCAGGGTAACAGTCAAGGAGAAATCATCGATTTTTTGCAAAATAATTATAAATCTGCTGATGGTTTAATTATTAATCCTGCGGCTTATAGTCATACAAGTATGGCTCTAAAGGATTGTTTGGATATGTTAGAAATTCCGGTGATAGAGGTTCATATAAGCAATCCAATTATCCGGCAGAGGAACCTATTAACAGCTGCTGCAGTAGACGCAGTAATAATGGGGATGGGAATTAATAGTTATATATCTGCATATAATTATTTATTAAACATCATATGATTTAAAACTTAAAAATTAAGGGTGAAATATTTATGCAAAAAAGAATCGAAAAATGTAAAAATATCATTCAAAATTATCAAGTTGATGCTGTATTAATTACTTCTGCGGCCAATAGATTCTATTTATCGGGATTTACAGGAAGTGCAGGTAAATTATTAATCACCAAGGATAATGAAAATTATTTAATAACTGATTTTCGTTACAAAAAACAGGCTGCAGAAGAAGCAGGTGATTTTGAGGTAGTAGAAATCAACAAAAATAGAGAAAGAAACCTGGCAGAATTTATAAAGGATAAAAATATAAATTCATTGGGTTTTGAAGATGAGGATATGAGCTATAAAGATTTTCATAAATTGAAAAATTTATGTCAGAATATTGCTTTTGTACCCCTGGAAAATTCAGTAAATAAATTGAGATTGATAAAAGAACCAGAAGAAATAAATAAGATTAAAAAAGCAATTGAGATTGCTGAAAAAGGTTTTACGGAAATACTGAATTTTATTGAACCTGGAGTAAAGGAAAAAGAAATTGCTGCTGAACTGGAGTATATTTTAAGAAAAAATGGTGGGGAAGGTCCTTCTTTTGATTTTATAGTAGCTTCGGGTGAGCGTTCTGCTTTACCTCATGGGGTTGCCTCCGAAAAAAAGCTTGAAAAAGGAGAATTTGTAACCATAGATTTTGGAACATATTATAATGGTTATTGTTCTGATATGACTAGAACAATAATTTTGGGTAATTCAGAACCCAGACAGGAAGAAATTTATAATCTTGTTCTTAAAGCTCATAACAAAGTTATTGAAAAGGTAAAACCTGGTATGACGGGAAAAGAGGCCGATTCCATCGCTAGAGAATTAATTGCTGATGCTGGTTATGAAGACAATTTTGGTCATGGACTTGGGCATGGATTGGGGATAGAAGTACATGAAGGTCCAAAATTATCCTATCAATCCGGGGAAAAAGAGCTTAAAGAAGGTATGGTTTTTACAGATGAACCAGGGATTTATCTGCCAGATTACGGAGGAGTGAGGATTGAAGATGATATTCTACTAACAGAGAATGGCTGTCAGGTTTTAAATCAGATTTCTAAAAAATTAATGATAATTTAATACATATTTTGTCTTTATGCTGGTAAATATGATATACTTAATTAAGCAGGCAAAAAATTAATACTTGATTTAAAAAAAGTGGTTTTGTATAATTTATTTTAACAGAATTTTTAGTTTTAAGGGGGAAAATTATGATTTCAACTAATGATTTCAATACAGGTTTGACCATTGAACTGGAAGATGATATATATACTGTTGAAAATTTTGAGCATTCTAAGTCGGCCAGAGGCAGTGCTTTTGTGAGGACCAAATTAAAGAGTCTTACAGATGGACACGTAATAAACAAAACTTTCAGAGCTGGTGAGAAGGTAAAACAGGCACATATAGATAAAAGAATAATGAAGTATCTTTATCAGGATGAAGATAGACATATTTTTATGGATATCGATAACTATGAACAAACACATTTTATGACTGAAGATATTGAGGATAAGCTTAAATTTATTAAAGAAAATTCCGAAGTAGAAGTATTATTTCATGAGGACAAACCTGTTAAGATAAATCTACCTACTACTGTGTCTCTAGAGGTTACTCAGGCTCCTCCGGCAGTGAAAGGTGATACGGTGTCAGGTGGCACCAAAGAAGTTACAGTAGAGACAGGCTATAAGTTGAAAGTGCCTTTATTTATAGAAGAAGGAACTGAAATAAAGATAGATACCCGTACGGGAGAATACCAGGAGAGAGCTTAAATTTTTAGGAGGGAATAATTTATTATGAACTACGTAATTATAGGCACAGGTGTAGCTGGGGTGTCAGCTGTAAAGGAAATAATAAAATCAAGACAGAAAGATGACCAAATTACAGTTTTAACTGACGAAACCAGAGGTTTTTATTATCGACCTCGATTAATCCAATGTTTGTCCGGTGAGATTAATGTTGAAGATATTATTATTAATGATGTTGAATGGTTTGATAAAAACAATATCGATCTTCATTTATCGGAGCCGGCCACTTCTATTGATTTTACCAATAAAAAAGTATATTCAGAAGAAGGCGAATATGAGTACGACAAACTTTTACTGGCCAATGGTTCTCATCCTTTTGTCCCTCCCTTACCAGGTAAAGAATTTGATAATGTCTTTACCTTAAGAATTGCAGAGGATGCAGAAAAAATTTATAATTATGCTCAAAACAGTAAAGAGGCGGTAGTAGTTGGGGGCGGACTTTTAGGCCTTGAGAGCGCATATAATTTGAGCAAAACAGGACTCGACGTAACAGTATTAGAAATGTCTGATTATTTAATGAGTAGACAGCTTGATAAAAAGGGTGGAGAAATTTTAAGAGAAAAACTAAACAGTATGGGGATTATGTGTCAGGTGGATTGTGTAGCATCTGAGATATTGGGCAATGATAGAGCAGAAAAAGTAAAACTAAAAAATGGCCAGGAAATTTCAACTGATTTCGTGTTATTTTCTGCAGGTATAAGATCAAATATTGGTTTGGTGGAAGATAATGATATAGATATTGAAAAAGGCGTAGTTGTAAACAAAATGATGAAAACCAGTGTGGAAGATGTCTATGCTGCTGGGGATATAGCAGAATTTAGAGACAGAGTTTATGGTATTTGGGGTCCATCTATGGAAATGGGAAAAATTGCTGGTAAAAATATGGTTAATAAGAATGTTTCATTTGAAGGGTATGTTCCCTCACATGAATTAAAAGTAGCTGAGGTAAACGTAATTTCCATTGGTAAGCTGGAAGAAGATGAAGAAACTAATTCTGAAATCAGAGAAGATAATGATACATATTGTCGTGTGTTTAAAGATGAAGATAATAAATTAGTAGGAGCTATT
>CAYOFJ010000061.1:0-9992 GCA_964403065.1 uncultured Halanaerobiaceae bacterium
GAAAAACCGAAGATATTATCATATAATAGACAGGACAACGATAATTAAGTTGAGCCAAAATATAAAGTGGCATAATTCCATTATGGCATGCTGCAAATTTAAAAATTCACTAAATATTATTTAATTCGCCCGGGGAAAAATCAACATACTGTCTGGGAAGGGGCTTTCTCATGATAAAACAAGGTTCTGCCAGCAGTTCGGCTAGTTCAGAAATTTTTGTCACTGATTTTCCCTTTGGAGAGCTGAATGAGGAAAAAATAGCAGGGGCCGGCCTGGATGTATTCAAAGAGGAACCTCTGCCGGATAATCATCCCCTGCTCTCTCTGCCCGCAAGAATAGAGAAGAGGATAATATTGACTCCTCATGCTGCTTTCTATTCCCGGGAAGCTGAAACCGAGCTGAGAAAGAGCATTATGGACCAGCTGCTTACAGCACTCGCCGGTAAGAAACCACCCCATGTAGTTAATCCCCAGGCCTGGTAAGATGTGAAATGTCAGATATAAATTCCCGGCTGCAGTATTATGCCTTATGGCCTCCGATATTGGTCTTTATTCGGTGATGGACATTATCTTCACAAATACTGCGGCCAAAACAAAGCGCTTTGGGACCGTGTTTCTGGCGAATTTGATCTCTGATATAGGCCAGTTTCTGCTGTTTTTCCTGAGGTGAGAAAAAATCCAGTTGAATGGAATCATCTGACTGCAGATTACCCAGAGCCACACTGACCTTGCGGACCGGAGCCCCCGAGTAATTTTCTGCCAGCAGTTCGCGGCAGACCTCAGCGATTTCCTGTTCCAGATTAAAAGCATTATCCCGTGTGCGCTGGACGTTAAAGCCAGATTTACTGTGTTCATGGCTGTAGTTTAAACTCAGGGAAACTGTTCTGCCTGCCAGCTGCTGGCTGCGGGCTCTAAAAGATATCTCTTCACAGAGATTGAAAATAACCGTCATCAGCCTCTCCCGGGAACAGTAATCTTCATATAGAGTGATACCCCTGCCTACACTTTTTATCCTGTCATCATAAAAACCGGAGGGCCGGCTGAAATCTATACCCCAGGCGTGATGATAAATTTCTTCCCCTATTACTCCCAGTTTTTTCTGAAAAAAGTCAGCTTTTAACCGGGCAATATCTCCCATTTTTTTAATGCTGTACTGGTTTAAACGCGCTTCAATACGGCTGCCGATACCCCAGCAGTCCGAAAGTTTTACGGGCCAGAGTTTTTCCGGTACATCTTCATACCTCCAGTGAGCAAGTCCGGTATTTTTGCCTGCAATATCCATGGCGACTTTGGCCAAAAACATATTGGGCCCCAGCCCCAGACTGGCCACCAGCTTGAATTTGTCATAAATTTTGTGCTGAATACAGCGGGCTTTAAACCGGAAACTTTTATCACGGGGAGGAACATCGGTCAAATCCACCCAGGCTTCGTCTATGGAATAAACAAAGATATCGTCTATAGGGGCAAATTCTGTTAAAAGTTCGGTGATGGCCAGTGAGCGTTCTATGTAAAGTGACATGCGGGGTTCAACAATTAAAATTTCTTCATCCCGGGGCAGCTCGTAATAGCGGTCACCTGTGCCGATATCATACTTTTCTTTTAACGCCGGAGAAGCAGCCAGTATCACTGAACCTGATCTTTCTTCATTTCCCACTACTGCCAGCATTTTTTTAAAAGGATCATAACCTCTTTCCACAGCCTCTACACTGGCATAAAAAGACTTCATATCCAGGCAGACTATCTCTCTATCTGGCAGCTGCTCATAAGGGATGGGCGGAATTAAATCATCACTTTTCTTTTTGCTATTTTTCTGTTCCGGAATAGACATTATATGCACCTCCAAACAAGTGTACTTTATTATAGCATACTCGTGTTCGAAAAGCAAACATATATTTGGCGCACTTTCTGTGGAAATACCTCCTCGAAATAAAGCCCGGAAAAACATCGCATATTATTAAAGATTCGAAAATCTGGATTATGGACAATTTGCATTATCAAACAATTTATTATATCTTGATTAACAGGAGTATATAATTTTATCCAGCTGTCATAATGTCAAAATACATGGATTAAAACTATCAATAGCTATCATCTCATTAATTAAGCTGTCATAATGGAGGAATTCAATTATGACCGAGGAAAATGAAGTTTTCAACATCCCTGGCCGACCTAAAAAAAACTGGGGGCAAATTCTGGAGATCTTGCGGGATATGACAGAAGTTTCCGCTGTTTTCCTTGCCAGAATTAAAGAAACCGATAATATTGAAATACTAAGATCAGTTATGGACAGCGATATAAACCTGGAACATGAAGAAATTTACCAGTTCATAAAAAAAGTGAAATCCAGGGGGGAGCTGACTCAAAAAACAAATTCACCAGAGGACAGGTATCCCTTTTCAGCCGGGATACCCATCTTTTTTTCGCAAGAAGATAAGATATTTGGTACTCTCAATATTATTGATAAAACTTCCCGCGAATTTGGGGAAAGAGATAAAAAATTATTCCTCGAATTAAAAAAAATAATTGAAAAACAGCTGGCAGAATTCGACAAAATAGAAGAGGAAGCAGAAATGGAAGGAGACTATTATAGGACTATGTTTGAGACAGCCCCTATAGGTATTATGCTGGAGGATGCAGAAGGCAATATCTTAAAAGTAAATGACTCCTTATGTGAAATTACGGGTTATAACAAAGAAGAACTGGAAGGAAGCAGCGTTTTTGATAAATTTGTGCTTCCCGAGCAGAAAGAACAGGCCCGGGAAAATATAAAAAAGGTGCTTGCCGGAGAAGATCTGGAATTTGACATAAAAACTATCAGCAAAGACGGCCAGGAATTTTACACCTATATAAAAGAAACCAATATAATTCTTCCCAATGGTGAGCCGGGAATTCTCTCCATGCAGACAGATATAACGAAAAGAAAAAAGCTGGAAGAAAAGCTTAAGCTCACCCAGTTTTCCATGGAAAATGCTGCTGTGGGCATCTTCTGGATTACCCCCGGTGGAGAATTTGAGTATATTAATAAACTGGCCTGTGAAATGCTCGGTTATAAACAAAAAGAATTAACCGGCAAAAGAATTGCGGATATCGATCCTACTCGCACCAAAAAAGAAAGAAAAGAGCGCTGGGAAATATTAAAGAAAAATAATATTCTGCGGGTAGAAACCCGGCTGACCTCTAAACAAGGGGAAACTTTTCCGGTGCAGATCACCAGCCGCTATCTGCAATATAATGGCAGAGAATATGAATTTGCTTTCGTCCAGGACATAACTGCCTTAAAAGAAAAAGAAAATAAACTGAAAGAGAAGAATGAAAGAAGAGAAAAGCTGCATCAGGTAGCTTTCGAACTGCAAAAATTGGACTCTGAAAACAATATCTGTGAAAAAACAGTGGAAGCTGCTGAAGAACTGCTGGATTTTAAATTTTGCAATATCAGCCTGGTAGAAGGAGAGGAATTTGTTCCCAAAGCCGCAACGCAAAAAATAGAATATGAGAGAAAACATATAACTGAAGGAATAGCCGGTAAAACCTATCAGGAAGGAGAAAGCATCCATATTAATAAGGTGGAAAATCATGCAGAAGCAGAACCCGTGAAAAGTGATTATAGATCAGGCTTAAGTATTCCCGTGGGAGAATATGGAGTTTTTCAGGCAGTAGCTCTGGAGGAAAATGCTTTCAGTCAGGAAGATCTAGAACTGGCAGAGCTCTTACTTGCTCACACAACTTCTGCTCTGGAGAGGATTTATGCTCAGCAGGAGTTAAAACACAAGACTTTCCACGATGAGCTGACCGGGATCTATAATCGCAGATTTATGGAGGAAGAAATGAAGAGATTGAATACCAGAAGACAGCTGCCCCTGAGTATTATCATGGCAGATATCAACGGTCTCAAAATTATTAATGACAGCCTGGGGCATGACAAAGGGGACGAGCTGCTGAAAAAAGCGGCCAGATTGCTGGAGAATAATACAAGAGATGAAGATATACTGGCCCGGTATGGAGGCGACGAATTTGTCATATTATTACCACAAACTACAGAAGAAAAAGTTCACGATATATATGAGCGAATAAAGTCTGTCTGTGAAGATACTGAAGCGGATGAGCTTCCTGTTTCTCTGGGTATAGGTACTGCTACCAAGAAAACCCCCGGGGAAGAGCTGCAGGAAATTTTAAAGGCAGCCGATAACAGCATGCAGCAGGATAAACTTCTCAACAGAAGAAGCAAAAAAAGCAAGCTGGTAGAAAGCCTGCTTAATACTCTGGCCGCCAAAAGCGATGAGACCAAAGAACATGCTTTGAGAATGGAAAAATTCGCAAAAAAACTGGGGAAAAGAGTCGGGGTTACTAACTCGGAATTAAATAAACTTTCTCTGCTGGCCACCCTGCATGATATCGGCAAAACGTCCATCCCTGAAGAAATTTTAACCAAACCAGATAGATTGACAGAACAGGAATGGCAGCAGATTAAAGAACATCCTGAAAGAGGCTATAAAATTGGTTCAGCCTCGGAAGAATTTGCTGTGATAGCGGAAGAAGTGTTATATCATCATGAAAAATGGGATGGAACAGGTTATCCGGAAGGTTTAGAAGGGGAAGAAATACCACTGCTGTCCCGGATAATTTCCATTGTTGATGCTTATGATGTTATGACAAATGGCCGCCCCTATAAAGAGCCCATGAGCAAAGAAGCTGCTCTGCAGGAACTGCAGGATTTTGCGGGTGAGCAATTCGACCCACATCTGGTCGATGAATTTGTCACAATGATGAACAACAACCAGTAAGAGGTCTGAAACGGGCAATTAAAGGTATAAGTAGTCCTGGTAATCCACTTAAGGGCTTCCAAAAATTCTACAGTTTCAAACGAACTTTGCAGTGGCTGAGCAGAAAAAATTTTTATGAGGCAGCGGTCAATTTATACGGTTTTTGGGCTATAAGGCGCTGGAAATGGGAAAACAGAGAGTTTATTAAAAACCTGCCGGATGATTAGTTTTGGCTATCTCCATAATTTTTTCTCTAAACTTTTGTCAAAATGCGCTATATATACCGGAAAAAAGGCTCATTTTGCGAAAATTCAACCCTGAGCTTCCATTCAACCCGGACATATCCTGAACCGGAATTATAATTTTTGGGATTTCCTGAGTAAACTGCTGAAAAAAATCAATTATTGGCGGTGCTCTCGGTAATTTAATCGTCTTGCAATTCCTGTAATTTTATTATATCTTTAATAATACGAGAATTCTATGAGATGAGATCGAACTTAAAAATTTCTCATGCTATAAATTCCCCGTAGGATTTGATCATTTAAAATATATGATCGTTTAAAAGTAGGAAGGGTGAAATCAGTTATGATATATATAGGTATAATAGTCGTACTGGCAGTTTTGCTTTTATATACTTTTTATAGGCTAAAACGGGTTAAAACAAAAGCCCGGGAAAATGCCCAAACAATATTTTCTACGATGCTGCAGGATTATGGGTTTGTCCAGAGCACAATAGATCTGGTAAAAAGATATAAAGGTTCCATCGAACAGACCAGGCAGGCTGCTGCCACGAATCGAAAAATTATAAATAAACGCTTACGAGAGCATTTAGAAAATAATCCCGGTATATTCGGCACCTGGGTGGTGTTTGAGCCCGATAAATTTGACGGGGAGGATAACGAGCACGCCAATGTAGATCATTATGATCATACTGGTCGTTTCAACACTTACTTTTATCGGGCCGGTGAAGAAATCAAGGTGATGTCACTACCGGATATAGATCAGGAAGAATTCTATAACCGGCCCAAACGCGAAAAAACTACCGTGGTGATGGACCCCTTTGTGTATGATGAGCTGGAGGGTATGGAAGTAATGATGACGGCAATTGCTTCCCCCATTATTGACGAGGGCGAAGTTGTGGGGGTCACAGGAGCGGATATTATGCTGCAGGAAGGTACCACCCATCTGGACAGAGATTTAATTTTTAAAGATAGCGCGGAATTCAAGCCAGGACTGCTTCTGCAAAAAGTGGTGACGGCGGCCCAAAGCAATTTTCAAGAATTAATTGCTATGCTGGCTGATTCAGTGGAAGATTTAGATGAGACTTCTACAGATTTGTCCTCGGCCTATGAAAAAGTGGAAACCACTTCGCAAGAAATTTCCCGGGCAGCAGAAGATATAGCGCAGGGAGCTGAGGATCAGGCTTCTGATATTCAAAGAGGAGCAGAACAAATAAAAGATACCAACGAATTTTTACAGCAGGCTGACCAGGATTTAGAAACTCTAGTGGAATTTAATAATAACTTGGATGATTTCAGAGAAAAAAGATTTCAACAGCTGGAAACTATGATAAACCGATCTCAAGCTAACAATGAGGCAATAAACAGAGTTTCAGGCCAGGTGAACACAGTTGAAGAGCGCACTTCCGATATTATCGATGTGAATGACAAGATTCAGGAAGTGGCTGAACAGATAAATCTTCTGGCTTTGAATGCTTCCATAGAGGCAGCCCGGGCAGGTGAAAGAGGCAAAGGTTTCGGTGTTGTAGCCGAAGAAGTAAGAGAGCTTTCGGTAGAGACCGATAATTTTGCCGGAGATATTAAAGAGACTGTCAGCAGTCTGGTAAAACAGATAGAAGAGCTGCGAGAAGAAGTGGAGGAGCTGAGTGGAACCTCTGAAGATCAGTTAGAAAGTGCCAACACAATCTATCAGGCTTTTTCCGACCTGGAAGATATACTGCAGGAGCAAAGTGAATTATTAAATGAATTTTCCCGCTCATTTACAGACATAAAATCAAACCAGGGGGAGCTGGCAGAATTAATGGATGGCATTTCCTCTTCATCTCAGGAATTTGCCGCTAACACACAGGAAATTACGGCCAGCATTCAGGAACAATCTTCCTTTATATCCCAGCTTTCTTCCACCAATGAAAAACTGGTCAACAAAACCCACTCACTCAAGACAAAGTTAGTCCGCTTTCAGAACGCGGAAGATAAATAAAAATAAAATCAGGAACTTCTCATAACAGACTGTTTTAGAGAAAAACCTAAATCAATATTATAAAAAGTGTTTCATAAAATATACAGGGAGTGATTAAGTTGACTGAAATTCTAGAAGGACTGGAAGAAGCAATTAAAGACGAACAGGAAGCTCAGAAAAAATATAAAAAATTAAAACAGCAGACAGATGACGAAAATGCTAAAAAGCTTTTTGAACAGCTGATAGAAGATGAAAAAAACCACGAAAAATCACTCCGTTCCCGTTATCAAGCTATTAAAGAAAGCCTGGGCGATGAGGAATAATAGCCGGTATGGGAAAAAGTTTTAATTAAATACAATAATTTAATATGTAATTGAACACTATCAAATATTGCCAGTATAATATTCTTAGGCAATAAGATTAATCAAACCATTCCTTTCCTGCATTTATAGCTATTTTTTTGCCAGACATTAATTCGATAAAAGCCCGACTTATATTTGGGTCAAATTGGGTGCTAGCTCCCTGTTTAATTTCCTGCAGCGCCTCTTCATTACTCATTGCTGCGCTATAAGGTCTTTCATGGGTCATTACATCAAAAGCATCTACTATAGTAATTATTCTGGCTAAAAAGGGTATTTCTTCCCCTTCAAGCCCCCGGGGATAGCCGCCTCCATCCCATCTTTCATGATGAGCCAAAATTTCTTCAGCAAGTGCTGCAAACTCCTGGGAAGCAGAAGCAATTTTAAATCCTCTTTCTGGATGTTCTTTTATCTTTTCCCATTCCTGATCATTTAAACCCCCAGGTTTGGTCAAAATTTCTTCAGGAATTGAAGTTTTGCCGACATCATGTAATGTAGCCAGAAGTGATAATTTGTTTAGTTCTTTATCCGTTACTCTTAATTTCTGTCCCAGCCTATAGGCAAGGTCAGTCATTCTCATAGCATGTTCTTTAGTTTCATAGCTTTTAGCACCTAAGGCATCGAGTAAACTTTGAACAATTTTGTGTTTTTGGCTACGATTATTCATTATTTTATCTCGATACATCCTGTCATCGGCTTTTTGAAAAATTTCTTCAATACTTTTTTCTGTCGTTTTTTTGGTGGCAACTCCTGTTCCCAGAGATATATGAAGATTATTTTCCCGGGTTTTATGGCAGAATTCTTTTAACTGCCGGGAAACCTTTGCTGCCCGCGAACGTTCAGTTTTGGGCAAAATAACAATAAATTCATCTCCCCCATAGCGGGCCAAAATATCTTTATCTCTAATCACATCTTTGATAACCTGAGCTGTTTCAATTATTATTTCATCTCCTTTTTCATAACCCAGACTATCATTTACAATTTTCAGGCCATTAATATCAGCTTTAATAACGCTTATAGGTAAATTTTTCTCAACATTTATTCGGGGTATGGATTCTTTTAAAAACCTTCTATTAAAAACATCGGTTAATTGGTCCCGGTAGAGCAAAAGTTCAATTTTCTGTTTCTGTTCTTTATGTTCAGTTATATCTTCATAGGATATAACAACAGCCCTAATCCGCTGTTTGTGAGAGGCACTAATATTTATTCTATACCAGTTTTTTTCCTGTTCATGCCAGCAGGGAATTTCCAGAGTAAATTTGTTTTTATTGCCCTGCAGTACCTTTTTAATTTTCTGTAGTATCTCTTCCGCGTACTGCCTGTCATCACCGGTAACTTCTTTAATTATCTTTAAATAATTATCTCCTCTGCTCCCTCTAGAAAACCAAAAAGAGTTCCTATTAATAAAGTCACGCCAGGCATCATTGGCATATGTAATTACTCCATTTTTATCGATAACTATGATATTTGCGGCCAGCGTATCCAGAGAAGCCTGAATAAGTTCCATCTGGTCTTCAACAGATTTTTTTAACTGCAGCAGCAGATTTTTTTCCGCAGCTGTAAAGTCGCGGGGCTTTTTATCCACCACACACAAAGTTCCAAAAATATCATTGTCTGTAGGGAAATTTATAGGCACTCCTAAATAGGAAACAAACCCTTCTTCTAGTTCTGCACTACCCTTCCATTTATCAATCCTGCGGGCGTCTTCTATCTCAACTTTTTCATTTTTGTTAATTACTTCCTGACAGTAAACTTCAGATAGATCTAAAACATCCCCTTCTTCCAAAGAAACATCTGATCTGGCTCTGGCCTGCAAGATCTTAAGGCCGGTGCCGCTAATTTGGGTAATAAAACCAGCTGTAACATTCATCATATTTGTCATTAAATTTACTATGTTTTTCCAATTATCCAGCATATAAGGAGATAAGTCGGATTCTTTTTTAATATTTTCATTCACGAAAATATTCCCCCCGTAAATAATTATTTGGTATATCACTATTGTCATGGTTTTATATCTAATATAGTATGATTTCACGGTATAAAATCAATTTCAGCAAATTTTCGGAGTTATAACACCCATCATTCCATGCATACAATCAATAAAATTGCTTATAAATATTTTCCATAGTGTAATTATAGTGAGCTGCACATATAATTTTTGAAAAAACAATTAGATGCAATAATGAATATTAATTTTATTTATAACTATTTTAACAAATTATATGAGAAAAATAAACCTTTTATATAATTGAGCAAATTGAAATCTCAAAATTCCCTTCTTCCTTTCCAATAACCCTAAAATCAGCAAAATTCCTTTCTCTTAAGCCTGCGAAAATAAACAGCTTTAAACATAACAATAGAGTCACAAAGTATATATTATTTGTAGTAATAAAGTTGCAATATTATACCATTTATGATATTATTCTTTTATAAAATGCAAATACTAATTATTATTAATTATTATGTATAATAATAAACATAAATTTCTTCTTTATATTCATTTTTTCTAATAAAATCAAAAAGAGAATTAAGCATTAATAAGAAGTTATAAATAATTTATATGAATTATTCTGTGGTATTTTTATATAACTTACATAATCTTCCCACGATGAAATAAAATAATGGGGGGCAATATCTTGCTGAAAAAAATCAAAAGTTCTATGTTTGCTAAATTT
>CAYOFJ010000062.1:0-9800 GCA_964403065.1 uncultured Halanaerobiaceae bacterium
TTTCAATATCATCCCCCTTTTTTATTACATTACCTCCAGGGGCCATATCAGCCAATACTTCAACTCTGTGAGAAGTTATTTTTTCAGTTTCTTCGATCTTTACACAGCAGTCAGCTCCCTCTGGAAGCATAGCACCAGTGGCAATTTCAGCAGCTTCTCCGGAGTTCAGAGAAAAATCAGGCTTTTCACCCATTTTCACTTTTTTGTTGACATTAAAATAAGCCGGCTGTGTCTCACTGGCCCCGAAAGTGTCTTCAGCTTTAACTGCATAACCATCGACAGCTGACCGAGAAAAAGGAGGTAAATTTTCTTCAGCAGTAATGTTCTCCCCCAGTACTTTGTGCAGAGCATTATGTAAAGAATTTTTCTCCTTGCCTAAATCTACCGAGCTAAACCATTTTTTCATTTTGCCGGGCAAATCCCGCAAATTTTCCAGATCTAAAAATTCCCTGCTCATAGAAAATTAACCGTCCTTTCTCTTAAATTTAATATTTTATTCAAAAAGCCCCAGTTGACAGCGTCTTACTCTTACGTTATTGCGGTCCAGCATTTTACCAAATTCCCCATACCCCCAGCCCAAAAGATCACTAATCAATTGGGCGCTATAACAGGAAATTTCTTCACCAGGAATCTGTAAGTTCAAATCTCTCAAACGAGAGCTCTCATGTAATTCCACATAATTAATTATCAAATCTGAGTCTTCTTTTACCTGTTGAGAAGAATCACTTTTATCCTCACCTTCATCAACATAAATGATTAGTCCTGGTTTAAGAAAATTTATTAATTTGTCACTTTCCACCAGTATATAATCCAGATCAGCAAAAAAAGACATAGCCTTATCCAGAGTCTTCTTCAAATCTTCAGGTGAAGAGCGCAGCAATACTACATCCTCAGCTGCACTTTCCAAATAGGGGGAAATTCCGGGAGCTTCCGCTCTCATAATTTGATGATCTTCTGTTACCAGTTCTGATGTCCCTTCTGAAATAAGTCCTTTTAAAACACCGGTTTTTCGGCGCAGGTTTTCCAGCAGCATCAAGCCTAACTCTGTCCGTCCTTTTCCAGATTTACAGCCAGATATACCTATTATTTCCATGTTATATACTCCTTTCTTCTCATAAAAAAAATGGTGTCAAGGAGACACCAAAATATACTGTCTCCTTTCCTAAATGGGAGGCAGAAAAGTTTCCTCTTCTACCCTGCCGGCCGCAAACTCTCAATATATCAATAATAGAGTTCGCAGCTCGAAGACCAAAATATTAAAATTACTGTTATTAATTAATTAAATACTGAGTTTAAAAACCCTTTTTTCTTTTTTAATTATTTCACATAGGTGAAAGGCTTTATTGTTATTTACCTTTGCAGGAGAAAGTCTCCCAATTAAAGAATATTTTAGTGAGAACAAGATTAAAATGATTTATAATTTGATCGGAGGCTAACTATGAAAACCAAAAATAATCAAATCATTAATTATAATCCCCGGACTGGAAAAGAATTAAGCCGTCATGAAATAGCAGAACAGGCGGATATCAATCAGGCCTTTCAAAAGAGTTTAAAGGCACAAAATATTTGGGGCCAAAAATCGCCCGCCCGGCGAATATCTTTATTAAAAGAATTACGAGAAAAGTTAGCCAATAACAAAAATGAAGTAATTGATGTAATTTGTCAGGATACTGGCAAGGTTGAACAAGAAGCTTTAACAGCAGACCTAATTCCAACTTTGAGAATGCTAAAATTTTATGAAAAAAAAGCTCCCGAAGTTTTGCAGCAGGAAAAACGCAGCACTCCTCTGCTAGCATTTAATAATTATTCTTATGTAGAATATTATCCCCGGGGAATTATTGCAGTAATTTCTCCCTGGAATTATCCTCTACAGCTGGCTTTAGTTCCAGCTATTACTGCCCTGGCTGCTGGCAACTCAGTTCTGCTCAAACCTTCTGAGATTACTCCACTAGTGGGAGAATACATAGAAAACTTAACCTCCGACTTACAGGCCGGCCCCGATAATCTCATGCAGGTTTTGCAGGGAAAGGGAGAAGTGGGCAGCAAAATTATTTCTCACAAACCAGATATGATTTTTTTCACCGGCAGCTGTACAACTGGTAAAAAAATAATGAGACAGGCCAGTGATAACTTAATACCTTTAGAACTTGAATTAGGAGGCAAAGATCCACTAATTGTACTCGAGGATGCCAATATTGAAAGAGCAGCAGATGGTACTGTTTACGGAGCTTTTACTAATACCGGTCAGTTATGTGTTTCGGTAGAAAGAGCATATGTGCAGGAAGAAGTAGCTGAAAAATTTATTGAACTGGTAAAAAATAAAACAGGAAACATCAGATGGAAACCTGATTCTTCTCAAAGAGATATTGGTCCTTTCACTCATCCTGAACAACACAAAAAAGTAAAAAAGCTAATAACCGATGCTCAGGATAAGGGAGCAACTTTGCATGGTGAACTTCCCTCAAACAGTTCAGAAACTTATTTCTTCCCCCCTTTAATTTTGACTGGTGTAAATCATAATATGAAAATTATGCAGGAGGAAATATTTGGACCTGTCCTGCCTATTATGACTTTCCAAAATGAAAGAGAAGCTATTAAATTGGCTAATGACAGTAAATTCGGTCTGAATTCCAGCATCTGGAGTCAGGATAAAGGAAGAGCACGTAGATTGGCCAGTGAACTAGAAACCGGAAATGTTATTATTAATGATGTGATTAGAAATGTCGGTAACCCCTCTCTTCCCTTTGGCGGTGTTAAAGAAAGTGGCATGGGGAGATATCATGGTCCGGAAGGTTTAAAAAATTTTTCCCATACCCGCTCAGTTATGGTTAACAAAAATAATAATAAAAGAGAAATAAATTGGTTCCCCTTTTCCAATAAGCTAAAAAAGAATCTGGCGGGTTTTTTGGAAGGTATTTATGGGTCTGTCTCTCTGCTCAAAAAAATTCCTTCTCTGTTGAATTTAATCATTCTGCTCGCCAGAAATATGTTGGGGAAAAAGGAGGACTGAAATGTTTAGTGAATGGCAATTTTCCTGGCATGATATTATCTTTGTGGTGATAACTCTTTTATGGTGGGCTGAATTTCGATTCTTTCCCTCCCGAAAAAAAGAAGATGAAAATAGAGAAGAAAAAAGCTTCCAGTTAATTCTGGCAGCTATTTTAACAACTATACTTCTATCAATTATTTTCACTCTGGCCAGTATAGGAAAAGTTGATTATAGATGGCAGTTTCACTTTAAAATTATCGGGCTGGTCATTTACGGTTTGGGGTTAATTTTGAGATACTGGAGTTCTATTCTTTTGGGGAAATATTTCACCAGATCAGTATCAGTAGAGTCAGACCAAAAACTTGTAAGCAATGGCCCTTATAGATTGATAAGGCATCCACTTTATCTAGGATTACTGCTGCTTACCTCTGGAGTTCCAATTTATCTGGGAAATATACCTGCTGTATTATTTGGTCTCATTTTCCTGCTCTATGCTTTATCCAGGCGAATTGAGTTTGAAGAAAAACTCCTGGAAAAATCATTAGGAGAAAAGTACCGAAACTGGAAAAAGGAAAGGGCCAAACTAATTCCTTTTATATATTAATTGTTAAGTTTCTTCCCTTCCACAATTGTTTGGAAGTAAGCTCGAAATCAAAAACCCCCCAATTACTGGGGGTTGGATTGATAATATGTTGGTCCAGGATTAGTTTAAACTTTTTCAGCTCATACAATTAATATAATTGTTTATAGATCTATCATATGTTTTTTCTGCTTCAGATGGAAATAGACACCCGGGTAATTCATCTTTTTTCTTATGATATATTATACATTCACAACAGTTTCCTTTGCGTGGACACGGTTCATAAGTACAGGTACACTCTTCCATGTTTTTCGAAAAACGCTCGCATTCTCCTGCCAAAATTTAACCTCCTTTTTTTGTTATATAAGCAAGTACGGAAAAATAATTATGTCCAATCCTTCTAAGAGATTGAAACCCAGAATAACTTTCCTGGCTCAAAAATTTCGAATGCTTCAGATACTAAAAGAATGCTGTTTAAATATAGTATTAAAAATTCCGATTCAAATTTCTCCAGTGTATAGACATTGCCATCCTGAGCCGGGAGTTCAAAATTTGGAGCTCTTTCTCCTTCTTCTAACATTTTCGAACCTCCTACTTCCTACAATTCATTATTTTTTAATACGAAAAAATAGTTAAATCACTGCACAAATTCAATCAGTTCATCTGTAACTTCTTCGCCTCCGCTTAAAACAGCCTGATCAGTTAAAATCAAATCATAACCTTTTTCCTCTCTAAATTCATCAATCTCTGGACCTAACACTTCCATCATTTCCTGCATTTTTTGCTGCTGTATAAATTCAGCCTGCTGTTGCAATTGCTGCTGCAGCTGCTGAATTAATTCCGGATCTTCTTCATCTAAATCTTCTATTTGAGCTTGAAACTCTTCCTGTAATTGCCTGAGCTCTTCCTGCATTTGCTGTTCCAATTCTTCAGCAGCCGGATGTGCCTCTACAATTTCCTGAATATTCACGATACCCACCTCTACATCTACAACACCAAGAGCTGGCTGTGCAGCCATAAATACCATCAATAAAGCTAATAAAGATATTAATAATTTTTTTCTCCCAAATTTCATTGGTTTTTACCTCCTAAGATTTTTGTTTTTCCACGGGTAAACAGAATCCAAACTCTGATCCCTCTCCTGGGACACTTTCCACGAATACTTCTCCCCCGTGCTCATTAATTATTTTTTTAGAAATGGCCAGTCCCAGACCACTTCCTTCTTCCCCGGGAGTTCGAGCTTTATCAACCTTATAAAATCTTTCCCAAATATTTTCCTGCTCTTCAATCGGAATACCTATTCCCTCATCTTCAACATATATACATACTTCAGGCTGTTTATCAGCTTTTAACTCTGCGCCTAATTTAATACTGCATTTTTCTGGCGAGAATTTTAGAGCATTATCCAAAAAATTATAAAGAACCTGTTTAATTCTGGATTCACTGACCTTAATTTTTATATCATCATCAAGATATTTAATTTCAATCTTTTCGTCTTTATTTTCCAGAGAAATAGAACGTTCAAAAATTGAAGCCATATCATGTAAAAGACTGTTGACATTAATATCATCTTTTTCGAAGGCGAAATTTTTATTTTCATATTCGGCCATGTTTAAAATTTCATCAACCAATTCTGAAAGTCTGTCACTCTCCTGCAAAACAATATTCAAATACTCCTCTTGTTTATCCTGGTCCTCCACAATACCATCCAGTAAAATCTCGACTGAACCTTTTATAGAAGAAAGCGGGGCTTTGAGCTCATGTGAGACATTAGCAACAAAATCTTTTTGCAATTTTTCGAAACGCCATCTCTCACTTATATCCTGCAGCAATCCTACAGCTCCCCAAAAATCCTCTTCCACCATAATAGGAGCTGCTCTGAATAAAATTCTCGCCTTCCTATTATCTTTCTCAATAGTAAACTCTTCAGAAACAGTTTCTCTATTCTCCATTACCCCTTCAAGAGTTTTCTGTACACTCTTGTGAGGTATAATTTTTTCATAATCCCTTCCCTCATCATTATCAGTTAGATCTAAAAATTTACTTGCGGAATGATTATACAGAACAATCTTTCTGTCCGAATTTACGACCAGAACCCCTTCCTGCATTCCGGTTAAAATATGCTTCAATTTATTTCTCTCTCTACGCAGTTCTGCAATCTTACTATCAAGTTCCCGGGACAAAACATTAAAACTTTTCTGTAAGCGGGTCATTTCCTGACTTGTTTTGCCATCTAAAAGATCAATAGTAACTCCATAATCCCCGGCACTTAAATCCATAACTGCCTCACTCATATTTTTCAAGGGACTGGCCAGAGAGCGAGACCATCCATAGGCAAGTATCATACCTAGAATTATAGCAAGCAGAGAAGAATAGATCATTAACCTGCGCACCTGGGCAATAGTAGAATTTATGCCGGCAACTGAAGTAAAAACCAGCATTCCAGCAGCAATTTCCTGCTGCTGTCTAACTGGCATACCGATTAAAAGCATAGGTCGCTCAAAATATCTTGGTTCTACCTGCTGTGTAACTACATTCCCATTAAATATAGGTTCTGCATTGAGAAATTGCACCCGGGATTCATCTGTATCTAAAAAAGGATAAGCATTAATAACAAACCCTTCTTCATCAATTAGCCATGCCTGTCCTGAATTAACTTCGGCGATTTTACTCAATGTTTGTTCTACTTGCTCAGTATCTTCTTCCTCCAAAGCTTCTAATAAAGTTGAATTAAAAACCTGCGTATTGTTTACGATCTCGTTTTCTGTATTGGAAAAATGAAAATCATAGAAAAAATATATCATGGCAAAGCCTAAAACCAGAATAATAATTAGAGATAAAAGCATAAATCTCACAAAAATTCTGGCAAACAGGGTGTTGAATTTATCTGAATATAAAATTTTTAATTTATCCCGAAGTTTTCTCATCTTCCCCAGAATCAAATTTATAACCCACTCCCCAAACTGTTTTAATATAATCCCCTGCTTTGTCGCCTAGTTTCTGACGCAGGGATTTAATATGAGTG
This sequence comes from uncultured Halanaerobiaceae bacterium, assembly GCA_964403065.1. Lineage (GTDB taxonomy): Bacteria > Bacillota > Halanaerobiia > Halanaerobiales > Halarsenatibacteraceae > Halarsenatibacter. The sequence goes on from CAYOFJ010000062.1 coordinate 6,595, forward strand.
TCCACAGTTCTAATATCGCCAAAATAATCATATCCCCATACACGTTTCAATAATTTTTCTCGCTCAAAAACTCTTAAAGGGGAAGAAGCCAGAGTCCAGAGGAGATCAAATTCCTTAGGAGTTAATTCTATTTTATTTTCATCAACCCATACGTTTCGTTGGTTTTTGTTTATTTTCAAAGATGCAAATTCCAGTTCTTCGCCTTCAGATTTTTCATCATCTTCCCTTCTTATTCTTCTTAAAACTGCTTTAGCTCTGGCAACTACTTCGCGGGGGCTAAAAGGCTTTGTGACATAATCATCTGCACCTAACTCCAGGCCCATAATTCTATCAGAGTCCTTGGTCTTAGCACTCAAAATTATAATTGGTATTTGATTGGACGGCCTAAGTTCCTGACATACTTCCCAACCATCCATTTCTGGCAGCATTATATCTAAAACGATCAAATCAGGTTCAATATCTTCAATTAATTTTAAACCATCCTGTCCCGATTCAGCAGTGTGAACGGAAAAATTTTCATACTCAAAGTATTCAGTTAAAATCTGTAAAATATGATTATCATCATCAATTATCAATACCTCATACTGCTGCATTAAATTTTCTCACCACCCTAATCTTTTATTCTGAGGTTTACAATGATATTATATATGGTTTTAGATAAATTGACAAATTAATTAGAATAAACCCCGGCAAAATGCCGGGGGAAATTTAAAATATAGGGAGTTAATATGATTATAATAAAACTTTAGAATGGAGCAAACCCCTGCTCATTCCACCAATCTTCCTGTAACAGTTCATACTGTCTTTCAAAATCTTTAAGATGACCTTTTTCCCAATCTATAAGGGTTTCATAAAGTTCTTCGGCTTCTTCTAGTTTGGTTTCTTTAGCAGCTTGCTTATAATAATCAACAGCTGATTTTTCCATTTTAACTCCTACCCCAAAAACTGACATGGCCAATGATCCCTTAAAATGCGATACTTCATTCCAGTCAAAAACTTGAGGAGTCTCAGGGGGAGATTCAAATGAAATTTCAGTTTGTTTACCTTCAGAAATTTTATCATATAAATCCTTCAACCAATCCATATGCTTTTCTTCTTCCTGAGCCAGTTGTTCAAAAGCTTTACTCACAGCCTTATCATCACTATTTTCCGCTGCCATCATGTAAAATTCATAGCCTTCCTGTTCAAGAGTTAGAGCATTTTTAATTATCTCTTTTTCTTCCTCAGACATTAACATCACCCCTTAAATTAAATTTGAATAAGTAAAATTTCATCAGGAGGGAGCACAATATCATCTTTGGTAAAGTCATATTCTTTATTTAATAGTGAAAAATAATTATTAACTTCTTTATTATACTTCTTTTTATTCAACAAAAATTCCTGCTTAATTACTTTTTTATCAGAAGAAATATTTGCGGCTACAACACATTTATTATCTGCTTTTATTCTGGAAAAAATAAGCAGCTGTTTTATTTCATCTGTATAAATTTCTCGAAAAGCCCCTGATTGCAAAGAAACAGTTTCATGATAAAATTTAATTATTCTCTTATAAAAATTATATAATTCCTCATCCTGTTTCTTCTCATCCCATATCATACATCTACGACAATCAGGGTCATCTCCTCCTGTAAGCCCTATCTCATTACCGTAAAATATTAAGGGAATGCCCGGTAAACTAAATTGTAAAATTATTGCCTGTTTAATCAACTTTTTCCTTTTTGCTTGCGGATAATAACGAAAGCCATGAGCAATCCTGGGAGTATCATGACTATCAAGCATGCTTAAACTTTTATGCAGCATTTCCGGGGGGTTTTGAAAAATTTCCCTCTGAACTCTGGCGCTGAATTTCCGTACTGAAATCCTGCCTCTTGCCAGTAAATCTAAAATATTACGACGCCAGTGATAATTCATTACTCCGTCAAATTGATCTCCCTCCAGCCACTCAGCACTATTATACCAGATTTCTCCCACCAAATAACATTCTGTATCTAGTTCTTTTATTATTTTACGGGCCTTTCGCCAAAATTCTGCTGGAACCTCATCTGCAACATCCATTCGCCAGCCGTCTATATTTAATTCTTCAGTCCAATATCTGATAACTTCCAGAAAATATTCTTTAGCTTCCTCATTATATAAGTTCACTCTAGGCATAGAACTTACATCAACACCGAAAGTTTCATAATTAATTGCATTTTTAGAAACTGGAAATGAGGTTGCATAATACCAGTCTTTATATTTAGATTTACGGCCATTCTCCAGCAAATCTCGAAAAGCGAAAAACTTATCCCCGGTATGATTAAAAACTCCATCTACAATTACTTTAATATTATTTTCATGAGCCTGTTCAACAAATTTTTTGGCTGTATCAATATCACCAAAATTTTCATCAATCTGATAGTAATTATCTATATTATATTTATGATTGCTGGAAGATTTGAAAAGAGGATTGAGATAAATTGCATTAATACCAAGCTCTTTTAAATAATCAATTTTATCTATGATGCCCTGCAAATCTCCCCCAAAAAAAGAATCTCTTGTCGGTTTTGCTCCCCACTCATTTAACGAAAAATTATGACTTCCCGAACCACCTTTAGCAAATCTATCAGGAAAAATTTGATAGACTATAGCATTTTCCAGCCAATCAGGATATTTAGGGATTTCTTCTTCTCTGATATAGGGATAGTGAAAAAAGCTTTTATTAACTTCCTTTTCAATTTTATATGTTGAGCCCTTTTCAGTATACCAAAACGGTTTGTTTTTTTGTGGGAAAAGTTTAAAACCATATAAAAATCGGCTGTCTTCAACTTTAATTTTACCCTGAAAAAAATTCAATCTTTTAGTTCCTCCAATATGATTCATAGGCTTATAATTTTCAGGAAAGGGCCGGGGATTAAAACGACTATCAAAATACACAACTGCTTGCTCAATATTTTTGTCTGTTTTCAGCCGCAATTTTAAAACATCAATAGCTTCTGGTGAACGATACCAGGAAGTATATTCATGTTGAACATAATTTTCAATCACAGATTTTGCCTCCAAAATAAATTTAAAAACCTATCTGAACAGCTGCATCAGATAGGTTGAATTTGTAGATATATCTTTTGTGATAAGGATCTTCTTATTAGTTGGTTAAACCTGTTTTAGAATATTTTTATTATACATAATATTGGAAAGATATAAGACTCTACTCACGGGAAATTTTAGTC
>CAYOFJ010000063.1:0-9645 GCA_964403065.1 uncultured Halanaerobiaceae bacterium
AAGAGCCTTCAATTTTTTTTACCAAAAGACTACCAAGACCCTGAATTGCATATCCACCTGCTTTTCCCAGAGGTTCCTCTGAATTTATATAACCTTTAATTTCATCCCGGGAATAATTTCTCATTTTTACATGAGTTACATCAAATCTATTTAACTCCTTTGTTCTGACACCTCTTTTATCGATACAACAAACTCCTGTAATTACCTTATGAGAACTGTCTCTCAGAAACTTTAACATCTCCTCTGCTTCCTGTAGAGAAGAAGGTTTCTCTAAAATTTCATCTTCATATTTCACAACTGTGTCAGCACCCAGCACTATTCCACCCTCTTTCTGCTCAGCCACTTTTCTAGCTTTTTCTCGGGCAAGTTTAACGGTTAATTTTACTGGATCAGAAGCTGATATTTTGCTTTCATCCAGATTACTGGGTTCTACAGTGAAATTCAAACCCAATGATTGCAACAAATCTCTTCGCCGAGGGGAAGCAGAGGCTAAAATTAAATTTTCCTTTATCATAAATTCCCCCCCACAGATTGGCGATAGAGATAATTTTCAGTGAACTCAACTATCAGACCTATGCCCATACCAGCAGGTATCGCCAGGAGGGCTAAATAAGGCAGATAATAAATCAGGCCAAAATTTTCAATTATAAACATGGCGGTAAAAATTTGACCTATATTATGAAATAAAGCACCTACTATACTAATACCTATAAGGCTGAAGTATTCAGAAGCTATAAAATAAACAGCCCCCATCAAAACAAAACCCAGGAGGCCTCCACTTAAGCTCATGAAAAAATTAAATGACATAAAGGTGCCGGCCATAACAGATCCCAGCACTATTCTAAAAAATAAGATAAGCAGTCCTATTTTAAAACCAAACAATATCAGCCCCAGCAAACTTGCTATATTGGCCAGACCTATTTTTGCTCCGGGAACAATATAACTCATGGGAATAAGGCTTTCTACAATATGGAGAATCAAACCTACGGAGATCAAGAGACCGACAATACATATAAATCTAGTTCTACTTTTTGGCACTATTATCCACCTCAAAATGTATAATTAAATGATGTTTGCAGTACTTTCTGGATATTGTTTTCAATCATTATTATTGTATCATTATTTATACTGTTTGTCCATCAATCCCCAATTCTCCAGCTTATTCAGACTTTTTTCTTATTGCTCCTTCGGCAGGGCACACATCATAACATATACCGCATTTAATGCATATCTCCTGATCAATCTCATGTTGTTCTTTGGCCTCACCACTTATAGCATCTACCGGACATTCCTGAGCACAACGAGTACAACCTATACATTCTTCAGTAATTTCAATTTCAGTGATCTTCTCTCCGTAAAATTCTATTGTATCGGTAGGACATTTTTCTGCACAAAGGCCACAATTGATACAAAGCTCATAATCAAGTACAGCAAGATTATTTTCCATCTCAATAGCATCAACTGGACACACTTTCACACACTGCTGGCAGGCTATACAACCAACTTCACAGGCTCCATTAACAAAACCACCTTTGTCATGCGAGCTACAGCGAATATGATTTTCGCCCGACATAGGAGCAAGAATGAACAAATCGTGCGGGCATTCTTCCACACAATTATTGCAGGCAGTACAGGCTTCTTCGTCGACTTCAGGAAGTCCATTACTATTCATTTCTATGGCATCAAAAGGGCAAACCGCTTCACAATCACCAAAACCCATACACCCATAAGTACATTCTTTTTCGATCATATTAACTCCACTGGCAGCCACACAGCTTTCTATCCCCTCATAAACTGCTTTTTGGGCAGTTTCAGCTTCTCCGCCTTTACAGAGCAGCTGAGCTACTTCTACTTCTTCTTCAGCCTCAGTTTCCATATCCAAAATATCTGCTATAGCTTCAGCAGTCTCTTCGCCTCCTACCGGACAGCCAGATACCGGTGCTTCTCCTTCAACAACTGCTTCGGCAAAACCATCACAACCTGCGTAACCGCAGGCACCACAGTTTGCTCCCGGCAGTGACTCATTAACCTCCTCAACTCTGGGATCAACCTCCACTTCAAACTTCCTGGAAGCAATTCCCAGACCAGCAGCAAGTAAAGCCGCTATAACTCCCATACTTGCTATAGAATATATGAAAATAGAATCCATCCTGTTATAACCTCCTTAGTTAAACAGTGATCATGCCAGCAAAACCCATAAATGCCAGTCCCATGATTCCAGCCATAATTAGAGTTATAGGTACGCCCTGCAAACTTTCTGGCACATCCTCAAACTGAAGTTTCTCTCTCAAACCTGCTATAAGTACTATTGCTAAAGTGAAACCTACGCCGGCTGCAAAGCCAAAAACAATACTTTCTATAAATCCATAACCTTCAAGGGGAATCATTAAAGCCATACCCATTATAGCACAGTTTGTCGTGATAAGAGGAAGATATATCCCCAGTGCTTTATAAAGAACGGGACTTACATATCTTATCACCATTTCCACCAGCTGTACCAGGGAAGCAATCACAATAATGAAAGCCATATATTGTAAAAATACCAAATTTAAAGCTTCCAGAATAAATGTATTGACCAGATAGACTATAAAAGCCGTCATGGTCATTACAAATGTTGTAGCAAGTCCCATATTAAAAGCTGTTTCTACATAAGATGAAACCCCCAGAAATGGACATATCCCTAAAAATTGAATCAGGACAAAATTATTTACTAAAACTGTACCAATAAATAGAAATATTAGATGTTCAAATTCAATCATTTTGAGCCCCCACCTTTCTATCTATTATTTTTATAACACCCACCATAATGCCTAACGTTAGAAAAGCTCCGCTGGGTAAAATCATTATTATCATCTGGGGATATTCTGCCCCAAAAATCTCGATACCAAGAAAGGTTCCCATACCTAAAATCTCTCTGATGGTACTGAGCACTACCAGAACCCAGGTAAAACCGACTCCCATTCCTACAGCATCTGTAATTGATTTGTGAAGAGGGTTTCTGGATGCAAACGCCTCTGATCTACCCAGTATAAGACAATTGGTTACAATCAGAGGGATAAAAAGCGAAAGAGCATCTGAGATTTCAGGGAAAAACGCGGCCAGAAAATAATCTGTAAAGGTAACAAATATTACTATAACCAAAATAAAACTTGGTATCCTTACATCATCAGGTATATAATCTCGAATTAAAGAAATGACAATTTCTGAAGCTATCAATACAAATGAGGTAGCAAGCCCCATGGCAAAACCGTTTTCAACAGTATTTGTAACTGCTAGAGCAGGGCACAGGCCTAGAACAAGCTTGAAAACAGGGTTCTCTGCCCACAGCCCGTTGCGAAATATAGAAATTAAAGTTTTCATCAATTTCCACCCCCAAAATGAACCATTATTAGTTCGCCGGCTTCTGAAACAGCTTCTTTAACTGCTTCTGCTGAAATAGTAGCTCCAGCTATACCTGCTATTTCATGTTCTTCCTCGGGGCTGTCGACAACTTCATATTCACCTACCGGCAGTTCACTGAAATTATCTAAAAATTCCTCTTCAGTAATTCGGGCCCCCAGGCCAGGGGTTTCTCCATGATTCAAAACATGAGCCCCTATCACTTCTTCTAATTCAGGATCTACTCCTACCATAACATCAACAAAAGCCTGATAACCGGCCACACTGTATTCCACAGCTATGCCTACTTGTTGGTCATGCTCGTCAATTCCCCTATAAAATGTATGATCATCTATTTCTACTTCTTCATAATCGACTGATCCCGGAAGAACCGTAAATATTGCTTCTTCCCGGGCGCGGGCTTGATGCTCAAGTATATATGGATTTGTCCAATTGAAAACAAAAGCCAGGAACAAAGAACCGAAAACCCCAATAAAAGTAAGAGTTAAAATCAATCTTTTCACAGAGGCTCTTTTATCAGCCATTATTCCACCTCCCCTAAACTCTTAGGCCGGGTAAACCTTTCTATTAAAGGAACAGTCATATTCATAAGTAAAATTGCATACATTACACCTTCTTCATAACCGCCCCAAACACGGATCAATACCACCAGTAAGCCTGCTCCAATTCCAAATATCCATCTGCCCAGGGGGGTCACCGGTGAACTAACCATATCAGTAGCCATATAAAAAGCCCCCAGAATCAAACTCCCGGCCAAAAAATGAAAAATAGGATCATGTCCTAATATGGCAGTAAAAATAATCACAATAGCAATCATACCCGCCGGTATCCGCCAGTTCAAAATGCCTTTATAAATTAAATAAGCTGCTCCCAGCAAGAGCAAAAAGGCAGAAGTTTCCCCCAGAGAGCCAGGAACATTGCCGATAAATAAGTCCCAGTAATTGGTTGTTATACCATCGGCGTACTGAGCCAGCGGAGTTGCCATAGTCTCACCATCTATGGTCCAGGTAGTCATTATGACCGGATAAGAAGCAGTAATAAAAGCTCTACCTACCAGAGCGGGATTAAAAGGATTGCTGCCCAACCCTCCGAAAACCTGTTTGCCCAGTGTGATAGCTACCAGGGCGCCTATCGCTACCGTCCATAATGGTATTGCCGGAGGCAGTGTAAAAGCCAAAAGCAGTCCAGTTAAAACCGCACTACCATCCGCAAGTGGTACAGGTTTGCCTCTTAAACGTAAAAATACAAATTCAGTTGCACAACAAACAAATATACTGACACCTATTATCAAAAGTGAACGCAAACCGAAAAAATACACTGAACCGGCAGCCGCCGGCAGTAAAGCCAGAACAACTGACCACATTATTCCTCCTACCGAACTATCATCTCTCACATGTGGAGAAGATGAAATAACTAATTCTTCAGCCTGCATATGTCTATATCCTCCTTATTCCGACTGTTGTTGTTCATTTAACTGAGCTTTTCCCAGTCTGATATAATGAACCAATGGTCTTTGAGCAGGACAAATATATGAACAGGAACCACATTCTATACAGTTTCTAACTTTATATTCACTTAGTTTTTCCAGTTTTTCCTTTCTGGCAAAATTTGATAAATTAAGCGGCATTAAATCACAGGGACAGGCATCCACACACCTGGCACATTTTATGCAGGGATCAGGATCATAATCCTCTACCTCTTCTTTCCTCATAACTAAAATACCGCTAGTTCCTTTAACAACCGGGGCACTCAAATCCGCCAGAGAATTACCCAGCATAGGTCCCCCTGCAACAACTTTACCAACTTCCCCTTTTAATCCACCGGCGGCCTCTATAACTTCCTGAAAAGAAGTGCCGATCGGAACAATATAATTGCCCGGTTCTTTAACTCCCCTGCCGGTGATAGTTAGGGGTCTATCAAGCATTGGTTTGTTATTCTCCACGGCTTCATAAACAGCAGCAGCTGTAGCTACATTATTGACAATAACTCCCACATCCAGGGGCAGCCCTTCCACCGGAACTTCTCTATCAAGTAGAGTTTTTATTAAAACCGTTTCACCACCCTGAGGATATTGAGTGGGAAGCGTTTCGACTTTTATGTTGCTTTCTTTGCTCACTAATTCTCTCATTTTTTCTATAGCATCAGGCTTGTTCTCCTCGATCGCTATAATACCTTTTTCAACTTCTACTGCTTCCATGAGAAATTTAAATCCCTGCACAACTTCTTCTGCTTTTTCTACCATTATCCGGTGATCCACAGTTAAATAAGGTTCACACTCAGCTCCATTCAAAATAAAATGATCTATCTCTTTATCCTCTGGTACTGCTAATTTAACATGAGTAGGAAACATTGCTCCCCCCATACCAGTTATACCCGCTTCTTTTACCCTGGCCCTGATATCATCTGCAGAATTATTATCCGACTGATCTTCCAGAGTTATCTCTTTAAAAGTAGTATCTTCTTGGTTTTCCTGGGACCGTTCAATTATAACAGCTTCAACTTTATCTCCGGAAGGAACAGTTACTTTCTCTATATTTTTAACCATTCCAGTTATCGGAGAATGTACCGGTGCAGATACAAAAGACTCACTATCCCCCAGTTTTTGACCTCTCTGTACTTCATCACCTTTATTTACAACCGGTTCCAGAGGAGCTCCTATATGCTGCTGAAGCGGAACTTTTACCTCTGTAGGATTTACAGGAGAAGACAATTCTAAATCAGAACTGAAATGTTTATTCTCAGGAGGATGTACTCCCTTAACAGAGAAAAAATTCACCATATCTATCACCTCAAATTTTTAATACTTACTGGCTGTGTACAAAAACTTCATAGCCTGCTTCCCTGAGTTCATTAGCTACATCTTCAGCTTCAGCCCTATTATCACCTCCTACAACTTGAACCCTATAGGGTTCATCACCATAAACAAAGGCAGAAAAACCCTGCTCGCGAAGCTCTGCAACTCGAGTCTCAGCATTTTCTTCTCTGCCAAATGCCCCGGTTTGTACCAAATAATTAGCATCCCTATCTATTTGCATATCAGATCTATCCTCTTCTGGAAGCTCCGATACTTCATCCTCAGTTTCTTCTTCAGTTAATTCCTCAGCAGGCTCTTCAGCCTCTTCTTCGACAAAATCATACTCTTCTCCTTCCATATCTGTTTCAACCTCATCTTCTTCAACTATATCTTCGGAAGCAATTTCTTCCTCAGCCGGAGAATCTTCACCGCCCCCTGTTCTGCGAGCGAAAAAAGCATTACCTGCCTGAAAACCAATATAAACTGAAGCCATTGATAATATGATTAAAAGCACTATAAATTTCAATGATCCTGACTGATCTTTAATAAAAAACTTAGACATAAATTTCTCACCCTAATTTAACCTAATTTTATTGCTGGAAAATGCTTCTTTTATTTCCAGAACACTGTGCAGTGAACCCGTTGCGCACAAAAATTCATCTTCTTTTTGATTTCTCAATGCCCTTTTAATTGTCAAAATCAAATCTTGAGATTCCGCGATATTAATTTGACTTTTCAAATCATCCGGAGCCTGAGAAGGATCGAGCGCGCGGGAGGACTCACCCGAAGTTAATATTATTTCACTATCAAATTCAAGTTGCTGCAATTCTTCCACAATCTTCTCCAGTTTTTTATCTCTCAATACCGATAATATTATTGTTCCGTGTTCATAATTGGCAAAATTTCTATTCAAAAATTCACGCAAAAACTTTATTCCAGCCGGAGTATGACTTCCGTCGATTATTAAAGGAGGATTAGATTTAACAATCTCTAATCTGCCCGGCCAGGCCACCTTAGATAAACCTCTTGTAATCTCCTCCTCTGATACAGGAAACATATGATGCAGTACATCAACAGCTGTACAGGCAGTAACAGCATTTTTTAATTGATGTTCTCCCAGTAATTTCAATCTGATTGATAGCTGTCTTGACTCTCTTAATAGTTTAAAATCCTGTCTATCCTTTGTCTCACTCCAATCTTCAACTCCATAATACTCCCCGGAAAAATAAACAGGGGCTTTCTCTTCAGCTGCTTTTTTAACAATTTCCTGCACAGGCTCTTTCTTTTCCTCGCCACATATTACCATCGAATCTTGTTTTATGATGCCAGCTTTTTCCCGGGCTATTTCTTCCAGAGTATTGCCCAGATATTCTGTGTGCTCAAAATCAATACTGGTAATGATGCTGGCAACCGGCGAAGATATTACATTGGTGGCATCGAGTCTCCCCCCCAATCCAGTTTCTAAAATTGCTAAATCCGGCTTTTTATGTGAAAAGAACAACAATGCTCCCGCTGTTAACACTTCAAAGAAGGTAGGAGTTCCCACATCTTTCCAGTTGCTTTCCTCAGAGATAATGGGTTTTAAAATTTTCACAAGATCTTGCAGCTCTTCCTGAAATATGTTGCGACCGTTAATTCTAATTCTCTCATTAAATTCTTCAATATGAGGTGAAATATACCTGCCAACGGAATAATCGGATTCTTGATATATATTCTCCAGCATTGCTATGGTTGATCCCTTACCATTACTCCCGGCTACATGAATGAAATTCAAATCTTCCCAGGAAAAATCTGCCAGCGACAAAAGTCTTTTTGTTCTTTTTAAACCTGGTTTGAAGCCCTCATCACTGCCAAATAAAGGAAATGAATTAAAGTATTTTATCGGATCGATCGATTCCATATTAATATACTCCCTCACTATTACTGCACTATATTTGCTTTTTGGTTTGAAATTATATTAAAATATAATCAATACAGAAACATTAATAATTTAAGATTTGAGGTGAAAAAATTTATTCTATGAATATACTTATGATTTCCCTTTTAGCCTTATTAACAGCCCAAATAATCAAAATATTTACTGTCTTCCCCCCTCAACCCCAAAGGATTTTTGGGTCTGGAGGAATGCCCAGTTCCCATTCGGCCTTTGTAACCTGCCTCACCACCCAGATTGCATTTATAGAAGGAATAGATTCTCATCTATTTGCTATTTCTGCAGTTTTTTCCCTGATCACCATATATGACTCCGGAGCAGTTAGAAAAGCAGTTGGCGAACAGGCTAAAATTTTAAATAGACTTATAAATACAATAGAACTAACCAGTTTTGAACAGGAAAAAGATAATATTAAAAAAGAATTCAGGGAGTTAATAGGTCATACCCCTTTTGAAATTATAGCTGGAATAATGCTGGGATTTATAATTGCACTTCTGGGAGTTTAATAAACTTAAATTTATTGCCATCTCTATTATTATTTCTTGTTTATTATTTATCATCCAAAAAAGTTTGCACTTCTAAAGTATTTCCTTCCGGATCTTCACTGAAAAAATTATAGATTTTAAATTCCTCTTTTTCGGCCGGAGGGTTGGATAAACTCAATCCTTTAGCTTTAAACTTTTCATAGACTTCATCAACTTCTGTCTTATTATTACATAAAAGAGTGATGATAGGAGATTTCACCTCTAAATTCCTGTCATGATGCTCACAAAATCCAATTCTATCTCCACCTGGCAGCTCATATATTAAACATTTACCCTGATCTCTATCAAGGTCAAATTGTAAAAAATCTCCATAAAAGTCTCTTATTCTGTCCAAATTATCACAACCCAGGAAAATGATATTACCTGAAAACAACAATTTTATCCCCCTTAATTAAATTTCAGTTCTATTTTATCCTCTTCCCCAATTTCACTGGAAAAATCAGCTTCATGTCCGTTTATCAGTAAAGACACTTCGTCTTTCATCTGGGGAGACAACCCGTAGTTTATAAAATTTAAAACCTCATTGACAGTTACATCTTCTGTTTTAAAATTTATTTTGTCACCATCTTTTAATTCATAATCTTCATCCACTATTTCCCCATTAACATAGATGTTTTTTATATGTTGAGGGACTTCCAGATCGTTACCATTAAATGTAAGACTAATTGCCGGTAAATTCTTTCTCTCATACTCAATCAATTCCCCAACAGTTTTTATAGGCCCATTTCTGTCCAGGGACAATTTTTGTTCGTTTTCCAGTTTTTTATCCAGTTTAATTGGCTTTTCTTCATCAGTAATTACAATTTCACTTTGAGGAATATAATCCCTTTCCTCATTAAGTATGATTTCTATATATTCATTTGCAATTTCTTCCGCATTAATTTCCAGCAATCTTTCTACAGCATCTTTAACGGTCTCAACCGGCTTATAAGTTATGTTCATACCATCCTGCAAACTATCATCAGGACTTATTT